>DAIRDK010000038.1:0-16157 GCA_036796175.1 Bacteroidales bacterium
TGTTCACATTATCGCTGATCTTCAATACCGCCAGCTGTTTTCCTCCCGCGGAATTCCCCAGCAGGATCTTTTTACAAAAAGCCGGATAGGCCGAAGCCAGGCTGTCTGCCAGGGCATTTATGGTCGTATAGTTGTAATATCCCAGGGTCGATCCATCCTGAAGCTTCTCCCGGCTGTAACGGTTCAGATCGGGTATGGTGATGGCGGCGACGAGGCCGTTGTTTTTGATCGCCGCGTATTCGGCCGGGATCGCATATACCCTGATCATAGATCCGTCAGCGGAACCAGGCTCACCGTTGAGGTGAAGGGAATGCAACACCTGCAGGTCGTGCCTGTTGAGGATAACCACAGCCACCTCCATCTCTCCTTCCCTCCATCCGTTCTGAGAATAAATCTGAATTAAAGAGAAGAGCAGTACTGAGATCAGGACAAGGCGTTTCATGCTATTCCAGAACCACCTTTTCGATCAGGGTTGCTTCACCGGTGATCACCTTGATGAAATAGAGCCCGGTTTTATTATTACTCAGATCGATCGTGGCTGACCTGCGATCGCCGGTGCCGGCCAGCGTGCCTGTCGCGATGACCTGTCCCTGGGGGTTTAGAAGCGCCCAGTTGGCATTTGTGCTGGCTTGACGCAGCACCACGTTTAGAAGTCCGGATGTCGGGTTGGGGTACACTTTCAGGTCGGAAGAATGCACTCTCGAGTCATTCACGCCCACAACGCCGGTGATCTCGATGTCGTCGAGGAAGAGGTTATTTCCCCTGCGGTTATAGGACTCGAACATGATCTTAACTCCTGAATTTCCAACCCAGGGATCAAGGTCCACGGAGTAACAGCCTACGCCGTAAGATCCTCCGCACCAATCGGCGGTGCTCTGCGGATAAAAGGCATCCATCATGTTTTCGTGGGTCACGAACGTATTGGGCGTTCCGTCGGGTCCGAGGTTCAGCAGACGGGTCCAGCTGGTGCCGCAGTCTGACGATACCAAAACGATCAGAGAATCTTTTAGTGAACTTCTTTGTGCGTAAGCATGACGGAAGTTGAGGGTGGCGGAAGAGCAGCCGGTCAGGTCGATGGCTGGGCTGATGAGTTGGTCACGGCGTGTTACGGTAGGATAATCATAGAAATTCATCCAGACGGCCATGGTTCCCGACCCGCCGTTGGGAACAGTGATCGTGTCCCAGGTGATCGCAAGGTCGGGATTAACCACTGTCCAATACCGCTGGCCAAGTCCCTGTTCAAAATTTTCGGTGAACGGAACAGGGTATCCTCCGTTGATGATGTAATCTTCTTTCGTCAGCACATTGTTTCCGACCGGGTTGTTGACTGTCAGGGTGACATCGTAGGTCCCCGGCTGGTTGAAGGAAACCAGCGGGTTTTGGCTGTGCAGGTTGGTGCCGCCGACAAAGCTGACCGTATTGGGACTGAATTCCCAGGTCCAGGCATTGGGGCAGTTCTCCGACAGGTCAGTGAACTGAACATCGACGTTACCGCAAAGGACATGGTGGTCAGAAGTAAAGTCGACTTCGGGAACGAGGGTTGAGCTGACTGTGATGTAGCCGAGTTTGGTGATGGAATCGCTCCCTGCTTCGTTGCTGCAGACCATCTTGACTTTGAACACACCGGGTGCGCTGTACAGGATATCCTGCGGATTCTTGACTGTTGAGGTTCCGGGTGTCCCGCCCTCGAAGGTCCATACCCAGGCAGTGGGAACACCGGTTGACAGGTCGGAAAAATTGACCGTACATCCGACCGGCACCGTCTGATGATCGGCGGTAAAGTCAGCTACTGGCTGAGCCTGGTAGAAATCGGATGTCCAGAGCCCGCGGCCATACGTGCTGGCCCTGAGCGCATCACGGGAAACCGAGTCATTGTCGTAATAGATCTCAAGTTCTGTAACTCTGGCCGAATGGGGCATTCCTTCATTGAAAGAGATCCATCCGCCGGTGGTCGGGTCACGATAATACACGCCTGCCTCGCTGCCCACGTAAAGGCCTTCGTTTGCATTCTTGTAATAAACGATGGCGTTCAGGTGAATAGCGGGGAGGTTGTCCGTCATGTCGGTCCAGTTGAGCCCCCTGTCGGTCGATTTGTAAACACTGTTGCCTGCAGTGATATAAAGGGTGTTGGGATCGGTCGGATGGGTCGCAATATCGGTGATAAGATCGGTCGTAGGCTTGGCACTGGTCAGGTCGTACCAAACCGGTGTTGCGGCCAGGGCGTTGTCGGTGCGGAAGAATTTATTGTCGTACCGGGAGGCGTAAAGGATATTCGGATCCGCGGCGGACTGCCCCAGGTCGCACATCTCGGCGCTGTTGCTGTTGCCCAGGTTGTCAGATATCTTTTCCCAGGTGAGCGTAGCCTTTGATACATCCAGGCACCTCCAGATGTTCTTGTATCCTACAAACATCGTTTTCGGATCGGATTTGCTGAGCAGGAACGGCGTCACCCAGTTGCCGCTTTCGGTAATCCCGAAGACACCGTTCCCGGCGATATGCTTTTCATAATTGTTGTTGGTCTTCCTGTAGATATCTCCATAGTAGATCGTGTGATAGGTATACGCGGCATCGTTAAAATCGACTGCGCATTCCATGCCGTCGCCGCCGCCGGTGGCGAGCCAGCCTGAAGGAGAATAGGTATAGGTCCCGTTATCCTGGAACCCGTTGATGGTTTTTTCGCGCACGGTCTGGCTGGTTCCCAGTTTGTAGATCTGGCCGATGGTCATGCCTTCCGTATGATCGTTCCAGGTCACGCCTCCGTCGGCTGTCGAATAGACGCCTCCGTCGTTGCCGGCATAGAGTTTGCCGTTAACGGGAGAATAGGTCAGGATATGGCAATCGGCATGCACGGCCGGGACGCTGCATCCTCCGTACCAGTGGGAGTTGATTGTCCAGGTTGTTCCGCCGTTTGTGGATTTCCACACATCGACACCGCCTACATAAACGACCTCGGCATTGGTCGGATCTGCCGCAATGGCGAGATCATACCAGCCTTGGCCGCCGCTTCCGCTGCCATCGCAGCTCCAATCCAGGATGTTGGGCGAGGTGGATCGGGTCGTGAAATCGGTCCCGGAATTGGTCGAACGGTACAGGCCCTTATATCCGCTGCTGTTATCAGACTGGAGGAAATACACATATGCCGGGTTGGCGGCTGTCACCGCGATCGCACCCCGTTGTCCGCCGGTAAGTCCGGAAGTGATTTTTGCGAAGGTGGATCCGTTGTCGGTCGATTTGTAAAAATCAGCTCCGGCTGCTGCATAAACCGTATTGGGATCCCCGGGCTTGAACACGATATCCTTGAAGTCCCCTGATTTTGTCTGGGACCAGTTCGCCCCGCCGTCGGTTGACCGGTACACTCCGCCGCTGGTCGCAGCCAGGATGATCAGCGGGTTAGCGGGATGCTGGATCATCTTGCCGACGACGCGGTTTCCCATGCCGGAGTTGGATTGGGTCCAGGTAGCACCTCCATTCGTGCTGAGGAATACGCCCAGGCCGGGGGCATCGCCGGCATCCCGGTCGCCCGTGCCGATCAACACCCGGTTAGGATTAGAATAATCAATGATGATGGCGGAAACGCCGAGCGTTGGCAGTGTATCGGTAGTCGTGGTCCAGGTGTTGCCTCCGTCCGTGCTCAGCCACAACCCGCCGGAAGGAGAACCGACATAGATTTTGTTTGGATCGGTGGGGTGGAAGCCCACTGCATTCAAGCGGCCAAGACCTTCATAACCGGCGGGACCCGGCAGGGGGATGGTAGAGGGTCCGAGTGAGGTCCAGTTGCCGTTGGCCGAACGGGTTTTTCTGTTGTATCTGGCCATTTCATCGTAGATCCGGGTCTGGGAGGGGATTGAACCATCCGGATTGATCCTGAGCCGGGTCATGTATTCCCAGCGCTTGAATACCTTCCATCCGCATCCCCGGGTGACCGGACGATCGGCCCAATAGAGGTTAAAGGCCCGTTGGGTCTGGAAAAAATTGGCATCGGGATCCTGCATCATCTGAATCCAGTAAGGATTGACGGCAGTATCGTTAACTGAACCAGCTGTTCCCTGGGAAAAGCCGGTGATGGCGAACAGGATAAGGACAAAAAACGCCAGTAAAGATCTTTTCATGGTTGGTGAAGGTGTTTATTGATTTTTCCGTCCCAAATTTACGGAAAAAAAGCTCCGGAACTACCGGAGCAATCAATAACTTTCACCAGCTGCCGCCGGCGCCTCCGCCGCCGAAACTACCGCCGCCAAAACCGCCAAAGCCGCCACCGCCTCCTCCGAATCCGCCAAAGCCTCCGCGGCCCGAGGAAAAATCGGTCCAGGATCCGCTGTGACTACCGCGTCCCATGCTTCCCAGGAGCCAAAAGGCCGTCCAGAACGGAATGTTCTTGCCGATGGAGTAGGACCTGGCCCGTGACGACCGGATCAGGAAGAAAACCGCCGCCAGGATTATGATTGGGATGATCATGGCATAAGGGCTTGATTTGCTTCCCTTTAAGTATTGATCAGCCGTGTATTCCCCTTTGACGAGTGACATGATCGTGCCGGCTGCCGCATTAATACCTCCGTAATAGTCCCCGGACTTAAAGTAGGGGATCATGTCATTCTCCACGATTCGCTTGCAGACCGCATCGGGAAGGGCGCCTTCCAGCCCGTATCCTGTCGCAATAAAGGCTTCGCCCCGTTCCGACGCCGTTTTGGGTTTGACCATAATCATCACCCCGTTGTTCTTTCCTTTCTGCCCGACGCCCCATTTCTCCGCCAGCCGGTAAGTGAAATCCATTTTATCATACCCGTTCAGGGTAGGGACGATCGCAACGGCGATCTGGGTGGAGGTGGAGTCGTTAAATGCGACGAGTCTCCGCTCCAGCGTTTCCGCATCCGAGGGATTGAGCACACCGGCCAGGTCATTCACCAGCCTGGGCGGGTCCGGCGGATCCGGGATGTCCTGTGAACGAACCGGATTGGCCATTCCAAGGAAAATCCATATGACAAACAGCGGATAAAAAAGAGATCGGAGCATGGTAACCGGGATTACGTTCGTTTTCAATGTTCAATTTCCGAATGATACATCGTCCGACAATTCATTCACGTCATCGCGTTTGTGCGGAAAATGCTTCTTGAGTTGTTGCCCGGTCATGTGGATCGCATCGACCAATCCTTCAGTGAAGTGTCCATCACGGAAATGGTTCAGCATGGTGGTCTTGATATCATCCCAAAACACGTCCCCCACTTTCTGGTTGATCCCGACGTCGCCGATAATGGCGAACCGGCGGTTATGAATGGCAAGGTAGATCAGGACTCCGTTGCGGTGTTCGGTCTCGTGCATCTTCAGATCTTTAAAGACCCAGGCCGCGCGGTCCAGTACTTCCCCTTTATGGGAGTGCTCTATATGAACGCGGATCTCTCCCGAAGTGTCGAGCTCTGCATCCATGATCGCCTGCCTGATGTCCTCCTGCTGCAGTTCCGTAAAAAAATCCCTGGCCGACATGGCTGTGGTATTTATGGTGGTCAGAACTGGACCTGCGGTGCTTTTTCGGCTCCGGCGGCGGCTTTGAAATAGGCTTTTTCCCCGAAGCCGAAGATCCCGGCAAAGATATTGCTCGGGAAGCTACGCCGGTAGGTATTGTAAGCCTGGGCCACTTCGTTGAACTTCATGCGCTCCACCGCGATCCTGTTTTCGGTTCCCTCCAGCTGGGCTTGCAGTTCCAGGAAGTTCTGCGTTGCCTTAAGCTGCGGGTAGGCTTCCACGACGACCATCAACCGGGCCAATGCCGAACTCAGGTCATCCTGTGCTGCCTGGAACTGCTGGAGTGATGGCTCATCGAGGTTCTTCGGGTTGATCTGGACACTGGTTGCCTTGGCCCTGGCTTCGATGACATCAGTCAGGGTCTTCTGTTCAAAATTGGCCACGCCCTTGACGGTATTGACCAGGTTCGGGATCAGGTCCGACCTCCGCTGGTAGACGTTCTCCACGTTTGCCCATTGCTGGTTTACACCCTCTTCTTTGGCAACGAGATTATTATATGTTCCCTTTCCCCATGAGAAGAGGAAAATGACCACCACGACCACAACGATCAGGATGATCCAGCCTTTGCTTAGTTTCATGTTTCTTGTCGTTTGTTTATGATGCGAAATTAAATCTTTTATGAGATCATTTCAGTTGACCTCCTGACAAATTCTGCCAAATCTTTACCTTTCAACATATTCTGTGCCAATAAGGCGAGGTCGAACAGCTGCCGGATGGTATTGGCCTGTTTGTCTCCGTCGGTTTCAAGGAGGAGGCGGCTGATGAGCGGATGATTGCTGTTCACTGCGAGATTGAAGACTTCCGGCAGGTCACCCATGAAGTTCATTCCGCCTCCGAGAACGGCCATGTCTTTCATCCGGCGCATGAACTCGGGCTGGGTGATCATGAACGGGGCTTCTGTTTCGCTCAGGCTTTCGAACCGGATCGAGAACTTCTTGCCGTCGATCTGTTTTTCCATCAGTTCTTTGAGCGATTTCTGCTGTTCTTCGTTCAGTTTTGAGGGCATCGAATCGTCCTTGCGGATCAGGTTGTCGACCGTATCCGAATCAACCCGGGCAAAACGCGTTTTTTCGAGTTTCTGTTCCAGGGTGTTGATAAAATGGGGATCGATGATGCCATCCATGTGCAGGACGTCATAGCCCCTCTCCCTGACCGCGCTGATATAACTGAACTGCTCCTGCGGATCTGTCGCGTAGAGGTAAATGTTGTTGCCGTCCTTGTCTTTCTGGGCAGGAATCACATGCTTTTCGTATTCCTCAAGGGTAAAGTACTTGCCTTCGGTATTCTTCAGAAGCGAGAATTTTTTCGCCCTGTCGTAGAAATTCGTTTCGGAGATGATCCCGTATTCAATGAACACTTTGATGTCATCCCACTTCGATTCAAAGTTCTCACGCTCCTTGTTGAACAGTTCTTCCAGTTTGTCGGCTACCTTTTTGGTGATGTGGTTCGATATCTTTTTTACGTTCGGGTCGCTTTGCAGGTAGGAACGGGAAACGTTGAGCGGGATATCGGGGGAATCCAGCACCCCGTGCAGCAGAGTCAGGAAATCGGGGACGATCCCTTCCACCGAATCGGTCACAAAAACCTGGTTGCAATAGAGTTGGATCTTGTTCTTCTGGACTTCGAACGCTTTCTTCACTTTAGGAAAATAGAGGATGCCCGTTAGGTTGAACGGATAGTCTACATTCAGGTGGATATGGAACAGGGGTTCTTCAAACGTATAGGGGTATAGCTCCCTGTAGAAGGCCTTATAGTCTTCGGTTTTCAGTGTGGCCGGTTTCTGCTTCCACAGAGGGTTGGTGTTGTTGATGATCCGGGGCTTTTCAACTTCAACGGTCTTGTCATGCCCGTGCTCGTCTTTTTCGCCTTCCACTTTTTCCCATACTTTCTCGTTCCCGAAACGGATGGGAACCGGAAGGAACTTGCAGTATTTATTCAGGATCTCGAGGATCCGGTTCTCTTCCAGATACTCTTTCGAGTCGGAGGCGATGTGCAGAATGATCTCGGTACCCCGCTCTTTCTTATCGAGGGGTTCCATGGTATATTCCGGGCTCCCGTCGCATTCCCAGCGGACTCCGGCGGTTTCGCCTTCCGTGAGATACGTTTTGGTTTTAATCTCCACTTTGTCGGAAACCATGAAACTGCTATAGAACCCAAGACCGAAATGTCCGATAATGGCATTCATTTCGGTTTCCGATTTGGTCTTGAACTGGCTGATGAACTCTTCGGCTCCCGAGAAGGCGATCTGGTTGATGAACCGGTCGACCTCCTCGGTGGTCATGCCAATCCCTTTATCGATGACGGTTATGGTCTTTTTCTTCTTATTTACCTTCACCTCGATGGTGAGATCCGACATGTCACCGCCGTATTTGCCCATGGACGCCAGGGTCTTTAGCTTTTGAGTTGCATCCACGGCATTGGAGATCAATTCACGGAGGAAGATCTCATGCTCTGAGTACAGGAATTTCTTGATGATCGGAAAGATGTTCTCCGTCTTTACATTGATGTTCCCTTTCTGCATAGTTCCAAGATTTATGACAACAGTGTGACAAACCCGGTGCCAATTTTAAAATCCTGACATTTTGACGTGAAGGCTCCGGCTTTTTTTACTCAGGTTATTGTGGGTATCGGGGAAATTCTTAAATTTACGCGACATTGAGCAGCCCAAACGCTAAACAAGCCTTATATGAACCCGATTGATTGGAAAAATCTGCCCTTCGGTTATTTTAAAACCGATTACAACCTGAGATCTTACTACAAGGATGGTCAGTGGGGCAAACTTGACGTGTCTGAGTCAGAATTTATCGAGATGCACATGGCGGCCACCTGCCTCCATTATGGACAGGAAGCCTTTGAAGGGATGAAAGCCTTCACGGGAAAAGACGGGAAAGTCCGGATTTTCCGCCTGGATGAGAACTGGAAGCGGATGAACTTCTCCGCAAAGGGCCTGCTCATGCCGGAACTGCCGTTCGAACTGTTCAGGGAGGCCATTGTCCGGGTGGTCAGGATGAATATCAAATATGTTCCGCCATTCGGCCTCGGTGCATCTCTGTATATCCGGCCCCTGCTCATCGGTACCGGGCCCCAGGTGGGCGTCAAACCTGCCACTGAGTACCTGTTCATGGTCTTTGTAGGACCGGTGGGCCCGTATTTCAAAGAAGGGTTCAACCCAGTCAAAATGCAGATTGTCAGAGATTTCGACCGTGCTGCTCCATTGGGGACCGGTCAGTACAAAGTAGGCGGAAATTATGCCGCGAGCCTCCAGGCAGGCGACCGGGCCCACAAGGAAGGATATGCGGCAGCGATCTTTCTTGATGCCCGCGAAAAGAAGTATATCGACGAAGCCGGTCCGGCCAATTTTTTCGGGATCAAAGGGAATTCCTATATTACCCCTGACTCCTCTTCCATCCTGAAATCCATTACCAACATGTCACTGCGCACCCTGGCCGAGGAAGCCGGAATGAACGTGGAAATGCGCCATGTGCCTGTTGCGGAACTTGAGGAGTTCGAGGAAGTGGGCGCCTGCGGAACGGCAGCTGTCATATCTCCCATATGCCAGATCCACGATCGGGATACGGGCCATGTTTACCAGTACTGCAAAGATGGGAAAGCAGGGGAGAAATCGACGCTTCTCTACCGCAAGCTGAAAGCCATCCAGGAAGGCGAAGAGCCCGATACCCGCGGATGGATCACCATCGTGGAATAAGAACAAGTTACCAGATCGATTGCAGCAAGGCCTTCATCTCCTGCTGCATTTTTTGTGCTTCCTCCCTGGCTTTTTCGGCATAATCGGAACCTGCGGAGGCATAGATGATGTTCCTGGAAGAGTTAACAATCAACCCGCAGTCGCTCGTCATCCCGTATCTGGCGACTTCCTGCAGACTGCCTCCCTGGGCGCCTACGCCCGGCACCAGGAGAAAGTGCTCGGGAACGATTCGGCGGATATCCTTCAGCATATCGGCTTTGGTTGCTCCAACGACGTACATCATATTGTCGGCGCCTCCCCATTGCAGGGATTTGATCAGCACCTCCTCAAACAGGCGGGCTTCCGTTTCCCTGGATACCATGAACTGAAAATCCTCGGCTCCCTTGTTGGATGTCAGCGCAAGCAGGACAATCCATTTCCCCGGGAATTCGAGGAACGGGGAGATGGAGTCCTCTCCCATGTAAGGAGCGACCGTGACCGCATCGAAATCGAAGCCGGATGTCTCAGGATCAAAAAAAGCCCGCGCATATTGTTTCGACGTGTTCCCGATATCGCCGCGCTTGGCATCCGCAATGGTGAACACATCAAACTGTTTCAGGTAGGCGATGGTCTTTGCCAGGCTCTGCCAGCCCTTGACCCCATTGCATTCGTAAAAGGCCAGGTTGGGCTTGTAGGCGATGGCCAGGTCGTGGGTGGCGTCGATGATGGCTTTATTGAATTCAAAGGCGGGATCATCGGTCTCCCGGAGATGCGCCGGAATTTTCGATACATCGGTATCCAGGCCGATGCAGAGGAAGGATTTCTTCTGGCTGATGAGTGTTATCAGTTCTTGTCTGTTCATTTGTCCGTCGTGTTAACTTACCGCCTCCTTGAGCCGCTCCGCATTCTCAGCAAGCTGGAGTGCATCGATGATCGGCTGAACGTCGCCGTCGAGGACGACCGGGAGGTTGTATAATGTGAGATTGATCCGGTGGTCGGTCACCCGGCTCTGCGGATAGTTGTATGTTCGTATCTTGGCCGAGCGGTCACCCGTGGATACCATCGTTTTTCTTTTCTTGGAGATCTCGTCGAGATACTTCTGGTATTCCATTTCATAAAGCCTGGTGCGAAGCACTTTCATGGCTTTTTCAAAATTCTTGATCTGCGATTTTTCATCCTGGCAGCTGACCACGATCCCGGATGGAATATGGGTCAGGCGGATCGCGGAATAGGTCGTATTGACCGATTGTCCGCCTGGACCGGATGAGCAAAAAGTGTCTTTCCTGACGTCTGCGGGTTTGATCTCCACATCGAATTCATCGGCTTCCGGAAGTACGGCCACGGTGGCGGCGGATGTATGGACCCGCCCCTGGGTTTCGGTCTGAGGAACCCGCTGCACCCGGTGCACCCCCGATTCGTATTTCATCTGTCCGTAGGCTCCTTCACCGATCACATCAAAAATGATCTCCTTGAATCCTCCCATGGTGCCTTCGGTAAAATCCACCAGTTCGATCTTCCATCGTTTCGATTCGCAGTACTTGGTGTACATCCGGTAGAGATCGCCGGCAAAAATACTGGCTTCGTCACCGCCGGTACCCGCGCGGATCTCCACCACGGCGTTCTTGCCATCCTGCGGGTCAGCCGGGACCAGCATCAGGCGGATCTTCTCCTCCAGCTGGTCTTTTTCTTCGGTGTAGACGCCCAGTTCTTCTTTGGCCAGCGTCCGGAATTCCTCATCCTTTTCGTTGTGGATGATATCTTTGGCATGATCGATATTGGCAAGCAGGGTTTTGTATTGTTCAAAGGCCGCCATGATGGGCTGAAGTTCCTTGTAGTCCTTGCTGAGCTTGATAAAACGCTTCATGTCGCTCACCACAGCCGGATCGTTCATCTGCTGCTGGATGTCCTCGAACTTGATCCGTATCGCTTCCAGTTTATCTAACATATCAACTCCTCAATTCCAGGGCAAAATTACTCATTCCCTCCCGATTCATGTCATTCTTATTTACTCTTATTTGCTTGTCTGCACGCTTCCACGAATTTACGGGCGATCGGCCCCGAAAGCGGGTTTTCTGCATCCATCCGTTCGGGATGCCATTGCACCCCCAGGAGGAACGGTTTACCGGTCGTATCGGCCCATTCGATTCCTTCCGTCAGGCTGTCGCCGGAAAATACATTCGCTCGTAATCCTTTGGCCAGGATCCTTACCGCCTGGTGATGGTTGGTCGTGACCAGGCCGGAATCCACGCCGGAGATATTCGCCAGGAGGCTGCCTTTGACCGGGTACACTTCATGGAAGCAGTGTTCCCAATCCCCGCACTGGTGCGCGACCGAAGTCCCAAAGTCCGACGGGATATCGATCACCAGCGATCCGCCGAGGTACACGTTCAGGATCTGGTTTCCGCGGCAAATGCCCATGATGGGCAGGCCTGAATCGAATGCCCTGGCGATCATCGCGATCTCCAGGCTGTCGCGGTGGCGATTGATCTCGGTGCACCGGGCGGTGTCGGATTCCATTCCGTAGATGCCCGGGTAGACATCTTCGCCCCCGGAAAGCAGCAGGCCGGAACAGTGATCAAGAGCCAGGATGGCCGAATCCAGAGGCATCGGGTACAGGTTGACGATCTCGATCGTGGAATCCACCCCCTTGAGCCAATTCACATAGTTTGGTGACGCCTTGGAAATAGCAATCCTTACCTGCGTATGCCCGGAGCCCTGACAGGCGCTGAACAGAGTAGCCAGGACCAACCCGGCCAGGAACAGAATGACCGTTCGTTTCATAATAATGAGATTTGTAGTAGCTAATATTCAAAGGTGCCCTCATCGGTGACCAGGGTCAGTTTTTTCTGACTTGCTGCTTCGCAGCGGCCGATCACACGGGCTTCGATCCCGAAACCACCGCAGATGCTGATCATGTCATCTGCAACAGCTTCAGGGAGGTAAAGTTCCATCCGGTGTCCCATGTTGAATACCTGGTACATCTCGCGCAGGGATGTCCCCGATTCTTCACGGATCATCCGGAACAGCGGAGGGACAGGGAACAGGTTGTCCTTGATCACATGGAGCTGATCGATAAAATGAAGGATCTTGGTCTGGGCTCCGCCGGAGCAATGGACGATCCCATGGATGTCTGAAAAAAAGTCCGACAGGATCTTCCGGATCACCGGGGCGTAAGTCCGGGTAGGGGACAGGATCAGTTTGCCGATATCGATGCCTTCCACATCCGAAGGATCGGTCAGTCCACGGGTCCCGCTGTAAACAAGCCGGTCAGGCAGCCGGTCGTCGAAACTCTCGGGATACCGGAATGCGTAAGTCTTGTTCAGGCAGTCGTGCCTTGCCGACGTGAGGCCGTTGCTGCCCATCCCGCCGTTATACGCTGATTCGTAAGCCGCCTGTCCGTAAGATGCAAGTCCGACGATCACATCGCCGGGCCGGATCCTGGAATTGTCGATCACCCGGTTGCGTGGCATCCTGCAGAACACGGTGGAATCGACGATGACCGTGCGGACCAGGTCTCCCACATCCGCCGTTTCACCGCCTGCAGACCAGATGCCGATCCCCAGGGACCGCATCAGGGAGAGGAATTCTTCGGTGCCTTCGATCAGGGCGGTGATCACTTCTCCGGGGATCAGCTGCTTGTTTCTCCCGATCGTACTGCTCAGCAGAATGTTATCAACGGCTCCAACACAGATGAGGTCATCGAGATTCATCACGACGGCATCCTGGGCGATTCCTTTCCACACCGACAGGTCTCCCGTCTCCTTCCAGTACATGTAAGCCAGGGAAGATTTGGTGCCGGCTCCGTCTGCATGCATGATGTTGCAGAACTCCGGATCACCGCCGGCCAGATCGGGCACGATCTTGCAGAATGCCTGCGGATAGATCCCTTTGCCGGTGTTCCGGATCGCTGCGTGCACCTCCTCTTTGGAGAAGGAGACTCCGCGTTGCTCGTATTTTGAGGGTCCGTCCAAGGATTATTCGAATATGATCTTGCTGTCGTCCATATCCACCGAGTAGGTTCCGAAGAGTTTCATGGTGTTCTCCCCGAACCGGATCATGGGGATCTTCCTGTTCACGGTGGCTTTTACGTCAAAGATACTGTTCTTGCCGATCTTCAGTTCCTTGATGTTCAGAACGGCTTTGTCGGCAATGGTCCCTTCCCCGATAATTTTTGAAGGATCCCCTTCGAAATCGTCTTTCGAGAGCGCCCCGCTGGTAAGGAGTTTCAGGGCTTCGGCCGGGGAGATATAGAACTCTTTCTCTTTCGGATCGTATTCAAAAGCCATGGTGTTCCCGTTGACCAGGCAGGTCGACTGGAAGAGGTTGTCTTTAGTCAGGCTGAATTCGACGCTGTTCTCTTCCGGTTCGGTCACCACTTCGATCTGGCGGGGTTTGGTGCTTGCGACCGGGGTTGTTTTCGGGATGAAATCGTTGCGAAGGATGGAAAATTCCGTACGGCGGTTCAGTGCATGCGCGGCTTCTTTCACATTGGTATTGGGAAGCGTATTGATCAGTGAATCAGTAAGGACAGTGCCTGCCTTGAAGGTGTACCCTTCTTTGGTGATATCGCGGGTGAGGGTTCTCGGTACACGTTCACCATATCCTTTGGCGACGAGCCGGTCGGGATCTATCCCGCGCGTGATCAGGTAATCCACCACCGATTGGGCACGTTTCTGGGAGAGTACATCATTTCGTTCTTCCGTATCGCGGGAGTCGGTGTGGGAAGCCAGTTCGATGACAATATTTTCGTTGGCATCCAGGGTTTCGATCAGTCCCTGGAGGGAATCCTGGAACTGCGGTTTCAGGTCCCATTTGGCCAGGTCGTACAGGATATCTGGCAGGACAACGGGTTTTTTCGGGATCGGGCGGATCACAATGTCACGAACGAAGTCTTTGCTCTTTTCGAGACCGACCGTTGTTTCCCGGGCTTTCTCGTTGAAGTAATCTTTTTTGGTGACTGTAATATCGTAGGTCGTATTGGCAAGGATCTGGTTCTTGTTGAACGAATAATGTCCCCGGTCATCGGTAGTGTACTTGGCTGTTTTGCCGTTGGTGCCGATGATGCGGACTTCTGCGCCCTGGACGGGTTGCAGGGTGCGGTCGTCGGTGATGGTTCCTTCGAGTGTGAAATAGACCGGCGGTATGATGAACGAGTAAATGTCGTCATTCCCTTTTCCACCGGCCCGGTTCGATGTGAAATATCCCTGTTCCGGTTCGTCGAGGTTGTAGACGATGGCAAAATCATCGGCGCTGGAGTTGATCGGGAATTTCATATTCTCCGGTTTTGACCAGTGTCCGTTCTCACGAATGCTGCGGAAGATATCAAATCCGCCCATGCCCGGGTGGCCATTGGATGCGAAGTAGAGGGTGGAATCGTCGCGCAGGTAAGGATACATTTCGTCGCCGGGGGTGTTGATCACGGATCCCAGGTTCTCAGGGCGGCCGAAGACACCTCCTTTGGATTTCCTTTTCACCATCCAGAGGTCTTTGCCCCCTCTGCCGCCCATGATGTCGGAAGCGAAGATCAGTACGGTCTCATCCTCGGAGATCGTAGGATGGCCGAACACGTTGGAGCTGTCGCCTCCGAGATCGATTTTTTCGGGTTCTCCCCAGTTGTTAACTCCCGTTCTGGAAACCTTGTAGATCGCGCATCCGTTTTTCTTTTTATCCTCGTTCCAGCAACGAGTGAAGTATAGGGCAAGAAATTTCCGGTTGAATTGCCCGGCCCCCTCGTTGGCTTTGGTATCGATGAGGCCTCCCTGTTCAAGCAGGGCAGGATTGCTCCAGTCTCCTTTTTTATCCTTTTTGGCCAGGAAGAGGTCCGTAAATTCTTTGCCGGTCCAGTTATCGATATCCTTACCGGTGGAGGCGTCGCGGTCGGAGGTAAAAATGATCGAGCTGTAATTCTTGTCGGCAAATGCAGGTGCGAATTCTGCATCCCGGGTATTGATCTTCTTCTCCAGGATCACATCGTATTTCGATGGATTCTTCTGCCATTCGATCGCATCTGAGGTCGCGTCGATCAGTCCCTGGATGTTCGCGTCATTGGGCGCTTTTTCCTTATAGGCCGTATATTGTTTTAAGGCTTCTTCGTAATTGCCGTTCGCTTTCAGCGCCTCTGCATAATACAGGTAGATCTTGGGCTGCTTGTTGATGAGTTTGCCGGACAGTATTCTTTTGTAAGCGATCTCCGAACGTTTGGTATTGTTCATCATGCGGTAACATTCAGCCATCTGGAAGGAGATGCGTTCGCGTTCTTCCTTGTTCTTTTTGGCCCTGGAATAGGCTTTCTGGTATTTTTTCAGCGCGAGGGAATACTGCTGGTCGTTGAAGGATTCATCGGCCGACCGGGAATACCTGTTCTGCGCCATGGCGCCGGCCGAAAGGAAAACCAAAACCAGGAGGACGAGGATGGGGCGGATCGTATTCATCATTCCGTGTACTATGCGAACAGCAAAGGTATGAAATATAACGCAAACGGGCACGGGATATTACGGCGGGTATAAAAAGTAAGGGTGGTTATAAAAAGTAAGGGCGGGTCCACGACCCGCCCTTACTTTTTATTATTTCTTGCCGGCTTTCGCCAGTTCTTTGCGTTCGGCGCGTTTTTTGCCGAGCCGGATCATGTCGTAGGCAATTGGGGTGGCGTTGAACACCGATGAATAGGTTCCCGAAAGGACCCCGATGATGAGGGCGAACATAAATCCGCGAAGGACTTCGCCGCCGAAAATGAAGATCACGATCAGGGTGACCAGGGTGACGCCCGAAGTATTGATGGTACGGCCCAGGGTGCTGTTGATGGCGGCGTTGATGTTGCCTGCCAGGTCGCGCTTGGGATAGAGCTTATTGTACTCGCGGATCCTGTCGAAGATGATGACCGTATCCATGATCGAGTAGCCGATGATGGTCAGCAGGGCGGCGATGAAGTCCTGTCCGATCTCCAGGGAGAATGGCA
>DAIRDK010000039.1:0-15672 GCA_036796175.1 Bacteroidales bacterium
TAGCTGGCCGGTGATCTCTTTGAGAAAGGCCCTTCGGTCCCGAATTCGAGCCCGTTCCAGCCGATCTGGAACCAGTACTCGTGCCGCTCGGCATTGCCGCTCCGCATCTTCATGTCGAAGATCCCCGATAAGGCATTGCCGTATTGGGCGGGGAATGCGCCGGTAAGGAAATCGGAATTCGAGAGCAGGTTGTTGTTGAGCACAGTGACCGGTCCGCCCGTTGTTCCCACAGCCGCGAAGTGGTTGGGGTTGGGGATCTCCATCTCGTCGAGGCGCCATTGCAGTCCCATCGGGGTGTTGCCGCGCACGATGATGTCGTTGCGGTTGTCGATCCCTGACGTGACCCCGGCGAAGTTGGCTGCCATGCGGGCGGGATCGCCGTAGCTCCCGGCAAACCGGTTGGTCTCGTCGGTGTTGAAGGTGCGGGCGCTGACCGTGGCCATCCGGTTGATGACCTCATACTTCCGGTTGTCGCCGCGGATCTCCACTTCCGGAGCCGTGATCACCATCTCCTGCAGAATGACGTCAACGATGGCCTGCTTCCCCGATCCGAGCTGGATCTCTTCGGAGATATAAGGGGCATAGCCGACATAGGTGACCTTGATCTGCTGCTTGCCGATGGGAACGCCTTCCAGCCGGAAATTGCCGTCCGCATCCGTTGTGGTGCCGGTGATGGGATCCGAGTTCAGCAGGATCACGGTGGCGCCGGGCAGGGGGGCATGGGTCTGTTTATCTGAAACTGTACCGCGGATCGTGGAGTGGAGGGTCTGCTGTGCGGAAGTGAAGAGTGAAGAGTGAAGAGTGAAGAATATGAAATGAAGAAGGAAGAAGGAAGCAGTGAGGGAATGGTGAAAGGTTCGTTTCATCGGGTTCAGGGCGGAGCTATGACTCCATCATTTCGTCAACCTCCTGCGGCGTCAGCCGCCTCCACTTCGGGTTGATGAATTGATCTCCGTCCCGGTCAAAGGTAACAAAATCGAACGTCTCGCCATAGAAGGTGAGTTTGCTCCGCAGGTCGGGCGTGTGCTCGATGAACAAAAAATCATCCGGGTCGCAACCGGTCTCTTTTCGGATCAGGGTCGCCAGCGATGCGACCATCTCCGTAACCGGCGTGCCGGGATTCTGGCGGTAGATCTCGGTGGCAATGGCAAGTGTCTTGCCGTCGTTTCGCTTAATGACCTTAAGCCCGCAGCGCGAGGGACTATCCCATAACCCGGGGTAATCGAAATAGCGATCCATGTATTTGCTGAAAGCAATAGTGATTTCCATAGTATGTCATTGTCACTCTGGCACTCTGTCACCCTGTAACTATATTATGCAACTTTATCGACTTTCTTTCCAAAACTCTGATCGGCCAGGTCGCGGCGGCGGGGAGTA
Source organism: Bacteroidales bacterium (assembly GCA_036796175.1). Taxonomy (GTDB): domain Bacteria; phylum Bacteroidota; class Bacteroidia; order Bacteroidales; family FEN-979; genus DAIRDK01. The sequence goes on from DAIRDK010000039.1 coordinate 1,378, forward strand.
TACGTTCCGTCGGCCAGCTCGCGGGACATGACCCGGTTGATCAGGTTGAACATCTTCATGGTCTGGGGCTCGTCTCTGTAAAATGTCTCCCATGCGTAGTTGTACAGTTCCTGGAGCCGCTCAGCGCTCATGTGCTTCGGGTGATATACGACTTTTCCGGCATTGTAATGATCCCAGTCGTGGTCGAAGATACGCCCCTGCTTCAACAGGTCACTGTATGCTTTCGTGTGCGGGAACGGGGCCAGTACCGTGAACTCTGCCAGGTCCAGGTCGATCTCGAGCAGGAAATCGATCAGCCGCTTGATGTCGTCCTCGGTCTGGTTATCGAGCCCAAGCAGGATCGTTCCTTCCACCGCGATGCCGTAATCGTGGTATTGTTTGATCCGGTTGCGGATGTAATCCGAACGGTCGAACACAGCCTGGTACACGTACCAGGCGCCGGCCTGGGCAGCGAGGTCCAGCACGTCGTCCTTGTCCTCAATCGTATGGCTGACCCATTTCTTCTTCAGCGGGATCATGGCCCGGAATAACTCTTTCTCCCACTCCGTATCCAGCGCCAGTGAGTTATCGACGATAAAGAGACGGTTGTTGTCCATCTGGGCAAGCTCCTCCACGACTCGGTCGATGGGGCGGGGTCGGAAACCGCGTCCGCCCAGGTATCGCACGGCACACGGATAGCAGTCGTAGATGCATCCGCGTGAAGCATGGAACAGGTCCACCATGCGGAATCCTTTATGGTAATACAGGTCCTTTTTGAGGATGTCCCGGCGTGCCGGACCGATCAGCGACATATCGGGCGGCTTGCTCAGGAAATTATAGACTTTTTTTAGCTCGTTCTTTTCGAAATCCCTGAACACGTCGTCCAGCCGGCCTTCCACTTCACCGAGGAATACCGAATCGGCATGCTGCATGGTCTCTTCCGCGTGCAGCATGGTCGAGATGCCCCCGAAGATCACTTTCTTGCCCAGCTTTCGGTACTCCTGCGCGATGGCCCATCCCCGCTTCACCTGGGTGGTGAGCATCATGGAAATACCTACAAAATCAGGTGTTTCGTCAATCACCAGGTCCTCCACGTTTTCGTCGGTGAAGTCAATATCCCAACCTGGAGGTACCGCGGCGGCCATAACGACCGGGCCGTGCGGAGGCAGGTTAAAAATGGTTTGTCCTTCGAGTTTTTCCCAGCTGGGATATATGAGCTTGAATTTCATTTCTTCTGTTTCTTTATTACTAACGTGCATTTGGCCGTTTTCCGGATGATCTCCTCACGAATGTTCCTGTCCGGGATCTCGCAGGACAGCGCCCTGGAGAAAAACGAGCAGGCACCCTCCTGATCCCCGTACATCAGGCACAGATCCCCGGCGAGGAGGTAGGCCTCATAAAATGAGGGATTAAGGGTAATGATCTCATCCGAAAAAGAACGGTACTGCTCCAGGGGGTCGTTCCTTGTCAGCCACAACCGTATGCTGTCCCGCATTTCTTTGTAGCGCAGGAATTTAATGTAATCCGTTGTTCCAAGGAAGGTATCGGAGGGGATGTTCAGCGCCGCCTCTTCGATCACCGCCCGCTGCTGCAGGTCTGCAAAATTATTAAAAATTTTATTCAGGTCATAACATATGTAGCTCCCTTCCTGCCAGGGCCCGGCGGAAACCCAGGCGAGCCGGCGTTCGGGCATGAAGATTACCGAGTGGTGAGCGATCAGCTGGTTCACAGCTTTCTCGTTGCCCATCCCGATGTCGGCGCCGTTAAGTCCTTTCCTGTCCCTCAGCACCTCAGCGGCTTTGGTCACATCAAGCGGCGGACCTTCACCGACCAGTTGCTGCATGCGGCGGTAGCGGTACAGGGAAGAGCTCTCGCTCATGTTCCTCAGGTTGAGCGGATCGGAGCTGAATTCCGCACCCTGGTAATGGTTTGCACAGATGATCTCATCGCCTGCAGGCATGACGAGATCCATGCGGGTTGGAGATTTTTCAATGATGGCCGCCCGATGGTCGTACATGGAACCCACAAGAATGGATTCAGAAACGAACGTTTCCCGTTTCTGCGCGATGTCGTATGCTTCCCGGATGTTCCGTGCATGCTGGAGGATCTCCCGGGCCAGGATCGAGATCGGGGTTCGCGCGGAAAACGGGATATCCGATTTGGCCGCGTTGATGGTCACAGTCAGCCCTTTGATGTTCATCCCTGACACCGTCCCGATCATCCCCGGCCAGGTGACCATCATGAATGGGTACCCTGAATCGGGCTGAACGAAACAAACGATCTTGTTCTTTGCAAATTCATCCCCCATGTAGAAATCGAAATTCCTTCCGATGATCAGGGAACTGTCGGCCGAACGACTGTCCCATACGCCGAACGACGTGCACCCTACCAGCGCCAGGCCCTGCAGGGCATGGCCGATATCGTGGGCTGAATGGTAGTTCATCATCCGGTGGTAAGGGGTGCCGATGAAATCGAAACGGTCTGAAGCGGATAACGATACGCCGTAGATCTCCTCCAGGTACTCCGGCGGGATGTACTCGTCGAGGTCCCGGTTGAACCAGTAGATAAAGTACCTCAGGAACTTCAGGTAAGCAGGTGAGGGGATCATCTGCCGGATCTGTTCAATAAACGCCTCTTCCTGCTGATCGATCAGCTTTGCGGTCAGCTTGCCGTTCACCACGCCTCGTTCAAATGCGCCGCCCTTTAGGTACATCTCCCATAAGCCGCTGGTGCTGTGTTGCAGCCAGCTTCCGTCGCAGGCGTAGAACCCCGGGTCGGGTTGAGTGACGCGGTAACCGATGGCTTCGGTGTCGGAGATCCGCGGGGGTGAGACGCTCGTCGCAGCCTGGTAATAGAAGATCAGGACCACGAAAGTCAGCAGGATGACCATCGGGATAACGAAGCGTTTCTTCCGGTAGAATGGGTGTTCAGAGTGCATGCCGGATCGTTTTCAGCACATGCGGCAGTCCAAGGATCTCACCGCAGGTCATAACCGCTCCGATGGTGACCCCGGCGGCGCCGTGCAAATTTACACTCTGGCCGGTAAAAAACAGTCCCGGGATTTTGGTTCTCGGGTAGATCACCGACCGGACTGGATCTTCTGCGTTCCGTGCGATCCCGTACATCGAACCCTCCGGCGTGCCGGTATAGTCGCGCCAGGTGAGCGGGGTGGAGATATCGATGGAGGCAATGGCCCGGCGGAGTTCCGGGAATTTTGAGAAGACGGCTTCCAGCAAACGCTGTGTCTTTTGCGCCCTGAAGATCCAGTAGGACTTGTCCCTCCATCCGGTAAGAGAATCCTCCCACTGAATGAAATCGGCATACCTCGATGCCGCGAGGATCACGGCTGTATCAGCCCATTCGTCCTGGTCTTTCACCGGCGGGGTCATGAACAGGAAGCCTCCGGGCCAGGCGCCATCCCCGCTGATCTCGCTGGTCCATACCTTGCCGGATGTGAAATGGTAAACATGGTGGTTCAGGTATGGAAAGGTCCCGGGTTTAAGCCCGAGATAGACGGAAAAGACGGAAACGGTATTCTCCAGTCCGTGAATGCGCTCTGAAAAAGCCTTCTGGAGCGGGATCCCATTGAGAAGATTCAGGGTTGCCGCCGGATGGATGTCGGAGATGACCTGGGCTGACCGGAACTCGGTGCCGCCGGCTGTGGTGATCACAAACCGGCTATCCTCCCCGCTGATCTTTGTGACCTCCGTTTTGGCCAGAACGGTGCCGCCATGACTCCGGATGCCTTCAGCCAGCTTGTCGGCGATCTGCTGGCTGCCGCCCGCCAGCCGCCAGGCCGACGAGATGAACGAATGATTGATCAGTCCGAACTGGTGAAGCGGAGTGGTGTCGGGATTGCCGGCGTAGAGGAGGTTGTTGCCCAGAAGGATGTTGGTCAGTCGATGTTCGATGTTTGATGTTCGATGTTCGATGTTCGAAATGACTACGTTGAGAAAGTCGGATGCTTTTTGGGATTGATAGATGTCCGTCATTCCCGGATCCGGTATTTCGAGGTTGTAAAGGGGATGGGATCCGGCGATCTCTCGAAGCTTGCCGGTATAAAGCAACAGCGCTTGTTCCGAACCCGGCAGGAGGGCGGCCAGCCGGTTCATGAAGTTGTCAAATCCCTGGGCCATAGGGTATTCCGAACCTTCGAGGGAGATGATGTCGAATCCGTCTGGATCCATTTGAACCCACGGAAGATCCGTCAGTCCGAAATATTTCCAGTAATTGTAAAGAGTCTGTCCGGGCGCCAGGCCTCCCACATAATGCAGTCCCGTATCGAACACATGCTCTCCACGCGTGAACGACTGCATGCAACCTCCAAATTTCCGGTGCTTCTCCAGTACGCAAACATTCCTGCCCTCTTTGCTGAGCATGAACCCTGTGAGGAGACCTCCCAGGCCTGATCCTATCACTAGAAACTCAAAACTCAAAGCTCAAAACTCAAAACTAAACTTCACACCTACCCTCATGCCCACACCCACACATCCAACATCCAACATCCAACATCCAGCATCCACAAAAGTATTACTTTTACCCCAAAGTAACGACCATGATCGATTTGCGAAGCGATACGGTGACGAAACCTACCCGGGAAATGCTTGAGGCGATGTTCTCGGCGGAAGTAGGCGACGATGTGTTCGGCGAGGACCCCACGGTGAATGCGTTGGAACAGAAAGTGGCTGCGATGTTCGGCAAGGAGGCGGCGTTGTACTGCGCTTCGGGCACCATGACCAACCAGGTTGCCGTGAATGTCCATACCCGGCCCGGTGACGAAGTCATCCTGCATAAACTCTCCCATGTCTATTACTATGAAGGCGGAGCCATGATGAAAAATTCAGGTGTCTCCGTTTGCCTGCTCGAAGGCCCGCGCGGCCTGATCAGTGCAAACGACATCCTGGCCCACATCAATCCCCCGGACGATGTCCACCGTCCGCTGACTACCCTGGTGGAAGTGGAGAACACGATGAACAAGGGGGGAGGTGCGATCTATCCGTTCAATACGCTGGAAGAGATCTCAGCTATTTGCAGGAAGAAAGGGCTGAAACTGCATCTCGACGGGGCGCGGCTCTTCAATGCGATCGTTGAATGCGGACGTCAGCCTGCGGAGTTCGGAGCCTTGTTCGATACCGTCTCCATCTGTCTCTCCAAAGGGCTTGGAGCGCCGGTCGGTTCGGTGCTCGCCGGCGACAAAGACTTCATCACCCGGGCACGCCGTGTCCGTAAAACCTTTGGTGGCGCCATGCGGCAGGCAGGGTACCTGGCAGCGGCGGGAATATACGCCCTCGATCACCACGTGGAACGGCTGAAACAGGACCATGAGCGGGCCCGGCAGCTCGGGAATGTGTTGTCAGGACTGCCTTATGTCAAATCGGTCCTGCCCATCGATTCAAATATTATCATATTTACGTTAGTTGATGGGAAAAGCGCATCGGCATTCACGCGGTTGTTGCAGGAACATGATCTCTATGCATTTCCTTTCAGTGCCGACTCGGTGCGCTTCGTCACGCACCTGAACTTCACCGATGAGATGCTGGAACAAACAATTTCGAGGATGAAAACACTTTCCTTTTGACTTGAACTTAATAATTGATTATTTTGCATCAAATTACCGGACCATATGTTAACAGCATTTCTTTGGGGTTTGCTGGCCACCTCCTCCCTGATGCTGGGCGGAAGCATCGCCACCCGGTTCTCCCTGAGCAAGCGGGCATTAGGCATTATCATGGCCTTTGGTGCCGGGACGCTGATCTCGGCGATCTCCTATGAACTGATCTTTGAGGCGGTCAAAATCGCCAAAGGAACCGGATTCCCGGCGTTCGGGATATTTGCCGGTGCGGCGACTTTCTTTTTCAGCGATCTCCTGATCTCTAAGATCGGTGCGAGGGACCGCATGGCGATCGGTGCGTCGCACAGTTCCAACCTGGTGGTCCCTATGGTGCTGGCCATCATTCTCGACGGCATCCCGGAATCGATCGTGATCGGATTGGGAATATTTGAAGGGGGCAAGGTCAGCATCGCCATGCTGGTGGCGGTCTTCATTTCCAACCTGCCCGAATCGATCGCCGGCTCAACGGGTATGAAGGCGGGCGGCTGGGGCCGTGGCAAGATCATCCTGCTATGGCTGATCATCGCGTTGATATGCGCCGCGTCAACTGTATTGGGTTACAGTCTCTTCAGTTCTGCCTCCGACCAATGGCTCGCATTCATCCAGGCCTTTGCCGGAGGAGCGATCCTGCTGATGCTTGCCAACTCCATGATCCCTGAAGCCTATGAACACGGCGGGAAACTGGCCGGTGTGTTTACGGTGATCGGATTTTTTCTCTCCGTCTCGATGGTAATCCTGGAGAATACCTGAAGACAACGGGTGAAATGGTAAAATCGTGAAATGGTAAAATCGTGAAATGGTGAAATGGTGAAATCCGTTGCTCGATCATTAGGAGTTCGGATCAACTCCTTACTCCTTAACTTTAAAGCCACTCAGGATAATCCCCTTCAATTCCTCATTCCATAACTCGCTGCTTATTACACCCGGGCGGAGTTCCATCGCACGCGCACCCGTGGCTCCCTGGCCAGGATCGGATGCCTGCCCCTGGAATTCAATGGTCTTCTTCGCATTGTTGCGGATCAGCAGAATGGACTTGAATGGCCCGCCATCCTTGCCTTTTCCGAAATAGAGCTCAATGGTCCCGGGCTCCGGGATCTTCTCGAACAGGACTGCCGTCTTTGAAGGATCCAGGTCCTTATCGTATTTTTCTACAGCCAGGATGTGGACCAGGATGTCATTGCCGATGTCGTCAACCTGTAGGTACGCGTGAGATCCGAACGGGATCTCCTTCATAAGGGAGGATGTACCGGTCTGCGACATTCCTGCCTGGATGAGAAAAGCCAGGAGGATCATGAACAGGGTTCTCATAGTTTGTGATATTGTTGACACGAAGGTAAACGAAATTTGAATATCTTTTTTTACCACATGCGAAAACAGTGAGCCGGAAAGATCGTGTAATGATGGCTTCTACCATATCCCGGGGATAATCCGATACCGTGTTTTTTCAGCGTACTCCCGGAATCCCTGCAGTTCGGCTCTTAACGTTCTATCTTCGAGGCAGGTGCGCGTAGTGACTAGGACGATCAGGAAACCAACTGGTATTATGCTCCAGAGTGAACCGAAGAGTAAGGGAAAGCCAATCGACTGTACGATCATACCCAGATAGGCAGGATGCCTGACGACCTTGTACAAACCGGTGTCGCAAACCGTGTGTCCCCGTTCCGTTTGGATCCTGATCGTGCTGGAGAAGAATTTGTTTTGTTTCTGGGCGACCAGGAACAGCAGCTGTCCCGCAGCGGTGAGCAGGATTCCTGCACCATAACAAATCCAGTGGAAATCAGGCGACCAGTGGTAACGGCCGGAATCGAGACCTGCGACCGCGTACATCGCGATCGTAGCCAGGAATGTCAATCTCAGGATCGCCTTGTCCCATCTCTTGGTGTCCTTGCCTGGTTGTGACCGTTCATTCAGCAGTTCCCGGCTAATGCTGAAAACAGTGTAATTGAGCACGGCCATGGCCAGTCCAATGCCGGCATAGATCCAGCCCTGCCAGTAGTCGATCCGGCCGGCACTGAGGAAGATGATGGCGAAGAACAGGGCTGTTCCCAGGAAGTGCTTAACAATGTAGTTGGGTTTCATTTCAGCTGATTAAATGTTGCCGCTTCATACTCTTTTTTAACACGGAGACACGGAGGCACTGAATAAATGGCGAAATGGCGAAATGGTGAAATGGCGAAATCGCGAAGCTGCCATCAGATCAATGATCCCCATGAGTTTCCTTATGGCGCTTTGCATGTTGAGAATTGCTGATATTCAGGTCACTCTTGCTTGGCAATTAGGTACCTCTTATAAAATGTTATTGCCTTATAGATATACCCTGCCGTAAAAAGGACCAACATCATGACAACCCCTTTACTGATGGGAGATTGCGTTAATGAGTACCAGGCCGTCAAACAAAGAGCAAAAGGCAAGATGATGACCAGACAATATTGAAAGATCCTGTACCTGTTCAGGTAAGGAAGTGCCATTACAAGGATCAGGGTACAAATGATGATCGCGATCTCGATGGGATTCATAAGACAATCTTGTAGATTATATCAAATATACTAAAAATCTATACCCCGGTTAATGTTCAGCAAAATTCTCTGCCGTCTGCCATCCACTCGTCCCCCGTCCGCTCCTCTGGCTTCCGCATTTCGCCATTTCACCATTTCGCCATTTCGCCATTTATTCAGTGCTTCCGCGTTTCCGTGGTGGTAGTAGAATATGAAGAATATGAAGAATATGAAGAATATGAAGAGTATGAAGAGTATGAAGAAAACTTGTGTATTCATCATGTCTTTGTGCCTTAGTGGTAAAAAAAAACATTTCACCGCCTCAACTCCCCAACCCGAAACTGCACCAGCACCCAGATCAGGGTATTCAGCACCAGGATGTACAGGATGAACGCACTATTGGCGAAGGTGAGGGCAGGTAAAGTAAGTAACGTTAAGATCACCCCAACGACCGTTGCAATCCAGGGCCAGGCGATTTCGGTTTTCGGGTATTTGTAAGCTTTCACGATCGTAGGAACGGCGGCGAATGCATCGGCCACGATGCTGAGAAATATGGCAACATTACCCACTTTCGTGATCATCCAGAGGATCAGACCGGCGACTGAGAGAATTCCGCAGATCAGGTCAAAGCGTGTAAGCTTCCACACCGACTGTTTGTTTGTAAAAGAGGCCAGAAAAACGGTGAACGGCAAAAAACCGGCACTGAGGGTCATTAAGGCGACAAGGCCGACATCCTGGGAGATCTGTGCGAAGAACGCGATGATCGGGACCACCGACCACAGGAAGAATGAAACCCTGTTGGGCTTCACCCTGCCCTTTATTGTGTCAACCAGGTAAGCGACAGAACCTATCGCACAAATAACTGTTCCTAGTATGACAAAGTAATCCGGAAGCATTTGTCTAATTCACGATTTCACGAGTTCACGATTTATCATCCCGCCATCCTGTCATCCTTGTATCCCTGCATCAGTTCCTAATCTTGATCTCCACAAGGGCCCTGATCTCAGGCAGGATCTCCGCATCCCTGACATCGATCCTGATCCCTCTCCCTTCAGCATAAACCTTGGCTTCGCAGAGCGCTTGTTTTATCCCCTCGGAAATGTTGGATTGCATGATCTCTTCATACGCTCTTTGTCCGAAGACAAAGGCGACTTTGAAGTACTTGTCACGCGGCAACAGGTAGATGATCGCCCGTTTTTTGTCTTTGATCCGGAAAGACCAGCCGTACTTCGGGCCGGGGAAACTCCAATCCTGAACGAGTTTCGGGCCCTTTGACAACGCATGCTCCCGGATTTCCTCCCAGAGCCGGTAATTCTTCCCCAGGGCCACTCTTAGGTCTTCTTCCGTCGGGGTTTTAGACTTGTCCGTAAATATGCTTATATCCATTACTTCATCCTCTTCATATTCTTTTTTACCACGGAGACATGGAGACACGGAGCAATTTGTTTGACGTTCCACGCTTTTCAGCCAGGATATCCACCTTCATCCCGTGCTGTGCAGCGATCTCCCTGATTGCTGATTCCGGCATGAAATGAAGGTACTTTGTTTCGTCGGGTGTCTTGTTAAATCCCATGATCCGGGTGCTGAAGAACTCGGTGATGCGTGTACGGCCATGACGGCCCGAATTTTCGCGAAAGCCTTCCCGGACCAACAGCACCCCTTTCTCCGACAGGTTCTCCATGCACCGGTGCAGGAGGGAGACCTGCTGATCCGGAGTGAGGTAATGCAAAACATCGCCCAGGATGATGCCGTCTTTCGGGGGAAATGAATAGGCTGTAATATCGGCACAGGCAAATTCGGTCCTCGCACTTCTGCTGTGGCAGTTCTGCGCCACCAGGATCTTCTCGGCATCGTGATCCACGCCGGTCAGATGTCTTTCTTCACATGTCAAGGCAAGCATGTATGTCATGTAGCCGTAACCGCAACCGAGATCAAGAATCTGGCCTCTTTTCGGGAGATGTTCGTGATGCAACCTGAAATTATCCTCAAGGGTCATCTTGATCCGCACATACCACTCCAGCACGGGGCCCTTGAAGAGGTAGTTCTGAATGACGATCCGCCGGTAATAGGAGGGGGTGGCATGTTGCATGCGGCAGTTGGCATACTCATCCTGGTAGTATTTGCGAATTCCCCTGGCCCGCTCCTGGTAGGTGGTGCCGAAGCGGGTGTCCGAAGGAGTGATCCTCGGCATGATCTTCATGAACAGTCTGTTGGGCTTACCCCAGAAATCGGTCTTCCTTAGGAAATCGCCGCTGCCGAAGATCAGCACAGGAAGGATATCGAGTTGCAGTTTCTCCGCGACATAGAATGCACCCCGGTGGAAACGCTGGATCCGTCCGTCCTTCGATCGGCTGCCTTCGGGGAAGATGAGGATGGAATACCCGGCATCAGTCCGCTCTTTCATCAGCCCGAGGGCATCTTCGATCCCGGCGCGGATCGGGATGAAACCGGCTACCCGGGCTACAGGGCCAAACACCCAGTGATGAAAGACCCATTCGTTGGTGAGGATGATGATGTTCGGGTTGAGTCGCAGCAATGCAGGGGTCTCGATCAGCGACTGGTGGTTGGCGATGATGATGGCAGGCTTGCTGAAGTCTTCCCCTCCAGGATTCTCCACATGATGGTACTTCGGGAAATTGGTTGCTATATAGAACCTGCTCAGGGCGGTGAACAGCCGGTGAAAGAGATCCTGTTTCTTTTTCTTGTTTAGCGGAAGAACAGGACTGATCAGTGTTGCATAGATGACCAGGATGACCGCGATCGATGTGATCGGGATCCAGGCAATGAAGATCGAATGGATAAATGCCCTCGCAAAGACCGGGAATCCGCCCTTGGCTTTCCGGTCGGACAACATCCATTTCACCAGCAGCGGTTCGATCGTCCAGGTGATCAGTACGACTGCCGTCACGCCGAAAACCGATATCAGCGCGATGGAATTCAAGGCGGGGTGTTTTGCAAAGAAGAGAACTGCAACCCCGATGAGGGTAGTTGCGGAAGAGAGGAAAATGGAAACCTTGTAATTCGCGGATACGTCATTCCCGTATTTGTATTGGTGCAGCAGGCCGCGCATCATCAGGATGCTGTAATCTACACCGAGTCCGAAGATGAAGGAGGAGATGATGATGTTGAAGATGTTGAACCGGATCCCGGTCAGCCCCATGAATCCCAGCGTCAGGAGCCAACCGGCGTACATTGGCAGGGCGGTGATCAGGCCCGTCTCGATCCGTCCGAAGGAGAACATCAGCCATAACGTCACAAAGATCATCGTCAGCATGACAAGCCGGTCGAAATCCTTTCGTACACCTTCCACAAACTGTTGAGTCATCTGCTGACGGTCGAACAGGGTCACTGTCGCGCTTCCGTGTATCCTGCCGTATACGGATTCCCGGTTCTGCCCCGGGACCCGGAGATTGGTTGTGACATAGACCTTGCCATGATTGAAAGCGATCCATTGACGGAATATCGTTTGGGCGAGGGTCTGTTGTTCTTGCGCTGAGAGCCCTGCCGGAGGCATCCCGAGCATGCGGAAGAAAGGATCGAAGGCTACAGGTTTGATCCCAAGCTCTTTTGCGGAAGAGGAAACCGCTTCCCGGACCTCGCGCACCTTGTCGGGTGTCCAGTATCGCGTCCACCGTGCAATCCGCTCCTTCTGGATGGAATCAGGCAGCATAAGTTCCTGAACCCCGCTGAACTGATGCACCACACCCTGGCTGGCCAGGGCAGTGATCTCCGGCAACAGCGACCGGGCTCCGGAGAGTGCCCCGTCCAGGTCGTACGCTTCTGCAACCGCATAAATAGTTTTCAGGCTGACTTCACTGATGCGGTCCAGGACCTCTCCCTCCGCCTTTACCTTCGGGGTCACAAAATTCAGGGCATTCATATCCTCTTCGAACTTAACCTGCCCTACGAAAAATGCGCTGACGATCCCGGCCAGGATCATTCCGGCAACGAACCAGGTCTTCTTTTCAATCGCGATGGCGCTTAGCTTATCCACCCAGTTCACCACCTCACCACCTCTCCACTTCACCACCTTCTTCCCGAGCAAATGAGGCAGAAACACCAGCGCGAATATCGCTGCCCCCGCAATGCTGAGCGCTGCAAAGAGACCGAGGTCGGCGAGTACGGCGGAATCGAGGAAGAGGAGGCAGAGAAAGGCCCCGATCGAATTTACGGCACACAGGATGATCGATTGGGACATCTCCCTCACGACCATTTCCACCGAACCGGTATTCCGGTACCGGTTGATGACATACAGGGCGTAATCGACGATCAGTCCGAGCATGACGGATCCCATCCCCAGGGAGATGGCCGAGATGGATCCTTTGATGAGCCAGATCGCCGCCAGCGCGATCAGACCGCCGAACAGGGCGGGGATAAAACCGATCAGAGGGATCCAGGCATTCCTGAAGTACCAGGCGAGTAGGAGGAAAATAAAGAATATAGCCAGGGATATCGTAAGGATGATGTCTTTTTTTAACTGGGTGGCATTGCCGACCGCCATCGCGATGCCCCCCCAGTATTCCGCCCGGATACCGGGATGTTCATGCTCCAAACCGGCGATCAGGTCATCCAGCCCGTTCAGAAGTTGTCCGTTCCTGCCCGTTTCCGAAACCGGGTTTGCGGAGGTCAGGAATAACAGCAGGTTTCGTTCGTCGGATGTGAAAATATACCCCTCGATGAGGACGTACTGGTCTCCGGCTTTTAACATTCTCATTTTCGCCATTGCCAAACCACTGATCCCCAGGGGATCCGTAAGGATCCGCTCGCGCATCACCATTCCCGCGGGGGTTGTGAGGAGACGAAAGTTGTTATTCATGGTCTGCCGGATGACGGAAGGGGCGGTCAACCGGTCGATCTCCGGATAGTCGCCCGCACTCAGGAACACAGGCATGCGGTCGATGATCAGCCTGGACAGATAATTGAATCCTGTGTCGTCAGGATTGGGTGTGATGGATTCGATGAAGGTTGAATCATACTGGGATTGCAGGGAATCGCTAAGGGCTCTCGCAAATCCGGCCAAATCCGAGGTGCCGGCGGGACGGACCGTATCGGCAGAAAAAATACGAATGATCAGGTTGTCGGTGAGACGGATGTTGGCAGCCATCTCCTGGACCTTGCCGCCACCGCGGGTGATCTGCTCTTCGGTCCGGAGTTTGGAGACCAGGTAACCGGATCCGGCCACCAGCAAAACAAAGACCGACCACAGCAGGAATTTCCGTTGTTCGAAAAATAAATAGAGTCCGTAAAAGAAATTCCCCATGCTGTGCAGTTTTTACGAGTTGGATGATGCCGGTTTCCTCTTTCTGAACAGGACCAGCAGGATGTATGCGGTGATCCCGAGCGCCAGCCCGAGGATGACTGAAAAGACGACACTGCCGACCAGGTATTGCACCAGGTTCTTTTCGATCCACTGCAAGGTGATTCCCTGGCTCAACCGAATGCCGGCCGTACTTTTTCCGAGGATCCATCCGCCGGTGATGTAGCTCAGGAAGATCATCACGGGCATGAACGGCGGAATGCTGAGGTTGGAGAAGAGGAGGGTGATGAATTTATTGAGCCGAAGCGTGTAAGCCATTGCCACGGCTGCCACCATCTGCCAGCCCCAGATCGGCAGGGCGGAACAGGCGGAGCCCAGCGATACGGAGGCTGCGATCCTGAGATTCGAGTCGCTGCTGCGGATGACATATTCGTTAAAGAGTTCCTTCCATGAACGCTCCCTGAGGATCTGTAAGAGACGGACAGGCTTGACCCAGAGCAGGGCGTAGAAGACGAGGATGGTGTTGAGGATGCTGGTGCGCCCGAAATCCCTGAACTTCCTGAAATGGGTGACCCGTTCTCCGGGTTGGCCGTACCATACCCTCACCGGCACGCTGAGGATCCGGATCCGTCTCCAGGCTGAACGCACCAGCACCTCCACCTCGAACTCGAATTTGGTCGAATGGAACCGGATGTCCCGGATCTTTTCCAGCGGATAGAGCCGGTACCCGGTTTGAACATCAGGAATGGCGAAACCGGTTTCGATCCTGAACCAGAAGATGGAGAACTTGTGACCGAAGGTGCTGCCGCCCGGAATGCCGTCCTGGTCCATGTTGCGTGCGCCGACGATGAGCGAATCAGGGTGCGCGGAGACCGTGCTGATAAAGGCCGGGATATCCTCGGGGAAATGCTGTCCGTCGGAGTCGATGGTTATCGCATACCGGAATCCCAGCG
>DAIRDK010000040.1:0-6856 GCA_036796175.1 Bacteroidales bacterium
GGCATCCTCCTCGGCGATCTGGATGAGCAGCTGCATGCGCTTCTCGAGCACGCCGACGCGCAGGTCGATGGCGCCGATGCGATCCCCCAGCGTGGTGAGCGCCCGTTCGTAATCGGCCCACTGGCGCTCCCAGTCGGCGACGTGCTGCTGCCAGCGCTGTTCCTGCTGGGTCTGCCATTCGTCCAGCTGCGTCTTCTGCCGGTTCTGCGACAACCGCTGCAGCTCGCTGGACTCGTGTTGCTGGCGCGCCACGGCTTCTTGAAACGCTTGCAGCCCCTCGACCGCCTTCTTGACCACCTGGTGATGCTCGGTGTAGGTCTCCATGCGCCGTTCGTGGCCGTCCATACGCTGGCGGTAAGCTTCGATCTGTTCGCCCCACTGCTTGACCTGACGCTCGATCTGCGCCTCCAGGAACTGGCGCTTCTCGAAATACGAGGTGGACCTGATCGCGGAAGACCAGGGGACCGTCGTGATCGTCGAAGTGAAAACCCGTGCATCCGACACGTTCGTCGAACCGGAAGCATCCGTGACCCGGGACAAACAGCGGCACCTGGTGAGCGCCGCCAATGCCTACATGCGGTTTAAAAAACTCCGGATGAATGTCCGTTTCGACATCATTTCGGTCGTGATCACAGGCGATTCACACCGGCTCAGGCACATCCCGGACGCGTTCTACGCGATGATGAGGTGATCACTTCCGGCCAAAGTCGGCCGGGATCTCCCCCCAGTATTCGGTTTCCCACTTGAGTACCGGGTTGGGCCAGGTGTTGCTGTTGATCCACTTCACCGCCCGGTCGACCAGATCGAAAAGGGCTTCATTTTTCCTGTTCCTGGGCAGGGTGGTCTTGACCGCCCGGTTCCGCAGCCAGGCTAACGCTGTTCGTGAATCGGAATAAACGGGCCAGTCGATCCCTCTTTGCTTGAGAAAGGCCAATGCATGCACCAGGGCCAGGAACTCGCCGAGATTGACCGTGCCTTCCGGGAACGGTCCTTTGCGGAAGATCTCGGCACCCGTTTTCGTATCCACTCCCCGGTACTCCAGGATCCCGGGATTGCCGCTGCAGGCCGCATCCACGCAAATGGAATCAGCAACGGGCTCCCCGATCCTCGGATCGTTGCAGACGATCTTTTTCGGCGTATTCAGCTCTTTTGACATGTATTTCGACGGATCATCCCGGAAAGCCGACTCGGCCAATTCCCGCGTCGGAAACCCTTTGTATTTGGCTCCGGTAAAGCCTTCAACCTCTCT
This sequence comes from Bacteroidales bacterium, assembly GCA_036796175.1. Taxonomy (GTDB): domain Bacteria; phylum Bacteroidota; class Bacteroidia; order Bacteroidales; family FEN-979; genus DAIRDK01. Next base: position 1,250 of record DAIRDK010000040.1, read on the forward strand.
TTTACATGCTTCCCAGCCCGAATAGACACCAGGCCGTCTTCCATTCCAGACTGTGTAAAACTTATTTTTTGCCATGAAACCAAATTACCGGATTCCACCTCACCACCTCACCACCTGAACGCCATCTCTACCCGTTCTTCGACTTTCAGTTGTACGTTCCGTCCCATCACCATGGCCAGGTTCTTTACCCCGTGTCCTGCCGGAAACCCGAAACAGACCGGGTATCCGAATTCCCTGACCGCTTCACTGACGATCTCGTTGGCTGTTTTACCAAAGGGTACGGTGTTATCGTTCATCCGGTCCATGCCTCCTACCACGAGGCCCTTAAGACCATCCAGTTTCCCGGCGCGTTTCAGGGCCATCATCATCCGGTCCACGTGGTAAAGGTACTCGTCCACATCTTCCAGGAACAGGATGCTCCCCCTGGTTTCCGGGGCTGAGCCGGATCCGAGAAGGCTGTACAGGATGGATAGATTACCTCCTGTCAGCGGCCCTTCCCCATGGCCGTTCCTGTTCAGCGGGGCACGTGGCAGCGTATAACTGATCCGTGTGCCGAACAGGACATTCCGCAGGGATTCCAGGGTCTCTTCCGGGGTGTCGTCGTTCATGTTCACCGGCATGGCACCATGAAGCGTCTCGATGCCGAAATGCCGTTGGATGTGGCAATGCAGGACCGTGATGTCGCTGTAACCGATGATCCATTTCGGATGTTCTGCGAATGCTTTGAAATCGAGCCGGTCGATGATCCTCACCGTGCCATAGCCTCCCCTGGAACAAAGAACAGCCCGTATCGATCCGTCGTCGAGCATGTGCTGCAGATCGAGGATCCGCTGTTCATCTGTCCCGGCGAATTGGTCCGATTTGCTGAAGACATGCGTTCCCAGCACCACTTCAAGGCCCCACCGCTGCAAGATTTTCATCGCCGGGTAGACCTCTTCGAACGTGATGCTCCGCGCAGGGGATACGATGGCGATCTTGTCGCCCGGTTTCAGGTATGGGGGTGTGATCATGCAATCCTGCTTCAGATCCTGCCGTTTTTGTAATTTTGCCGAAATTACACATTTTTCAGATGCCTGGATACAAACGCTACACGGTGACATCCGCCCTCCCATACGCCAATGGTCCGATCCATATCGGCCACCTGGCGGGGGTCTATGTCCCGGCCGATATATACGCCCGCTTCCTGCGGCTGAATGATGAGGATGTAGTATTTATCGGGGGATCCGACGAACACGGGGTGCCCATTACCATCAAGGCGCTCCAGCAGGGCATCACCCCGCAGGAGGTCGTGGATAAATACCACGGGATCATCAAGCGTTCGTTTGAGGAGTTCGGGATTTCATTCGACATTTACTCACGTACCTCCAACCCGGTCCACCATGAAACCGCTTCCGGGTTTTTCCGGAAAATGTACGATGCCGGGCAGTTCATCGAAAAAGTCTCGATGCAGTATTACGATGAAGAGACCGGCCATTTCCTGGCCGACCGTTACATCACCGGCACCTGCCCGCACTGCGGTTACGAAAAAGCCTACGGCGACCAGTGCGAAAAGTGCGGGACGTCCCTGAATGCCACCGACCTCATCGAACCACGTTCGGTGCTCAGCGGGAACCCGCCGGTCATGAGGGAGACCAAACACTGGTTCCTGCCCCTCGACCAGTATGAACCCTGGCTCCGGCAATGGATCCTCGAAGGACATCAGGACGACTGGAAGACCAATGTATACGGACAGTGCAAATCGTGGATCGAACAGGGCCTCCAGCCCCGCGCGGTCACCCGCGATCTCGACTGGGGCGTGAAGGTTCCGGTTGATGGCGCTGAAGGAAAGGTGCTGTATGTCTGGTTCGACGCACCCATCGGGTACATCTCGGCCACGCGGGAATTGACGCCGGACTGGGAGAAATACTGGAAAGACCCGGAAACCAAGCTGGTTCACTTCATCGGGAAGGATAATATCGTGTTCCACTGCATCATCTTCCCGGCCATGCTCAAAGCTGAAGGCACCTATATTCTTCCCGATAATGTCCCGGCCAATGAATTCATGAACCTGGAGGGCGACAAGATCTCAACCTCCCGCAACTGGGCCGTGTGGCTGCACGAATACCTTGAAGAATTTCCCGGGAAACAGGACGTCCTGCGTTACGCGCTCACTTCGAACGCTCCGGAAACCAAGGATAACGATTTCACCTGGAAAGATTTCCAGCTGAAGAACAACAGCGAACTCGTAGCCATTCTCGGCAATTTCGTGAACCGGACCCTGGTCCTGACGGAAAAATACTTCAACCGGCAGGTGCCTGTCCGGGGCCCGCTGAATGTGGCCGATACCGCTGCGCTGGAGGAGATGAAACTGGTCCCAGGCCGCATCGCATCCAGCATCCATGCCTACCGGTTCCGGGAAGCCTTGTCGGAAATGATGAATCTCGCCCGGCTCGGCAATAAATACCTCACGGATTCCGAACCCTGGAAACTGTTTCCGAACGATCAGGCCAGGGTCGCCACGATCCTGAACATCTCCCTGCAGATTTGCGCCCAGCTGTCGATCGTGGCGGAACCGTTCCTGCCGTTCACCGCAGCCAGGATCCGGGTCATGCTCAATCTCTACCCCATGAAATGGCGTGACGCCGCCAGGCTCGACTGGCTGGCAGCAGGACACCCGCTGAACAAGGCCGACCTGCTCTTCGAAAAGATCGAAGACCAGGTCATTGAAAAACAGGTAAAAAAACTGATGGATACGAAACAGGCCAATGAAGCGGCGGCTGTCGCTTCGGCTACCGTTAAGCCCGCTAAACCCGGGATCACCTATGAAGAGTTCTCGAAAATGGACATCCGGGTAGGCACGATCATCGAAGCGGAGAAAGTCCCCAAGGCCGATAAGCTCCTGAAACTGACGATCGATACCGGTATCGACCGGCGTACGGTAGTCTCCGGCATCGCGGAATATTTTACACCGGGAGAAATTGTCGGGAAACAGGCCTGTTTCCTGGTCAACCTGGCTCCGCGAAAACTCAGGGGCATCGAATCCCAGGGCATAATCCTCATGGCGGAGAACCCTGACGGGAGCCTGCGGTTTGTCCTTCCGGGCGATGGTGCCGTCAATGGGGCGGATGTGAAATAACCCCCGCGTAGAAATACGTTTGATTTCCCGCAGTCCTACGCTTGACCTCCCATATTATTCAAGGGTACATTTGCCTTCATCTGATCTGATCCTTCACTGACCGGATCGGTTGAAACACTATCCATTTAAAATCTGATCCTATGAAGAAAATAATTGCCTCCATATTTAGCCTGGCACTGATATTCATCTTTGCCTCATCGGCTAACCCGAAACCCGGGATGAACAGTACGATCTATCCCTGGCCTGCGGCAGCAAGCATCTATTATAATATCACGGTAACCATGCTGACGGATCAGCCCTTGTGCGGCGCTTACCTGATCATGATCACGGATGGTAACGGGAAACAGGTTGCCCCGGTCCAATACTATGTTGAAGGGGTTACAAATTATATGTTTACAGAGGTCGGTCGTAATTTTACCGGTGTCCGGACAGCCAAAATGATCGCTGCGCCAACAAAGAACGAACCTGTGTGCGACCAGCTGCTCTCCACAGAACCTGATTCAAAATTCACCTATTACGTGATTGGGCAGACCTATCCGTTCCACCTCTATCCAAAATTCGAATTTCCGCACAATTAAATTAAGAGGATAAAAAAAATACCTTAACTTTCGGGGTGCATACCAAACAAAAGTTACTCCAATGACCCCGAAGGTTAAGTTATTTATCCTGGTCATCTGCCTTGCGGCAATGATCCTGTCAGGCTGTAAAAAAGACAGCGAAGTCACCTACACTTACACGATCGTACCCCTGACCATTCTCGGGTACAGCAACGCTCCCACCGCCGTCCTGAACCAGGACTTTGTACGTCAGCTTCCCGCCATGGGAGGTAAACCGCCTTACGCATGGACCTTCGTTGAAGGCACATTACCCCCGGGACTCCAGCTCGATTCCAGGGGTAGGATCTACGGACGGGCCACCGCAGCAGGTCAGTACACCTACACGCTGAAATTGACCGATTCAAAAGGGGCTACCGTCACGAACGAGTACACCCAGAACATCTCTGAATCGGGTACGACGCCGTTTATGTTGGGAACCCCGCAAATTCCGGAATTCGGGGAGGACCAGGAGGTGGGTTACCTCTTTTTTGCCCAGGGCGGGGTATTGCCCTGGACATTCACCATCACCGGTCTTCCCGCAGGTGTTACGTATGATCCCGCAACAGGATTGATCTATGGAAGTCCTGCTGATGCCTATGCCGGACAGATCACTATCGCATTGGTGGATGCGAACGGGACGCCCGCATCAGGGTCCCCGATGACGGTCAGCTTCACGGTGAATGCCCCGGTCCCGACGGGCGGAGGAGGTGGCAACCCAGTAGGTTGCAAAGCCTACGAAGGAACCTACATGGGGCAGTTCAAGTATGTGTACCATGTGGAACAGCCGGATCATTCCTGGAAGGAAGTTCCCGCTTCCATCCAGCTGACGCTGAAATTCGAATGCCTTGCGAGTGCCGGTGGAACGACCGTGTTGAATATTACCCATGCCGTGTGCAGCGACGAGCATTTCGGTTGCCAGGTGGGCGGATGCACTCCCAGCTATCCATCTATGGCCTCATTACCGGAGGATCCCCCGACAAATTCATCGAATCCTTCCCAGACCGGACAGGGGATCGTGCTCTTTTTCCCGAACGGCGCAACACTGACCACATCCAATGCGGCCGGGAACCTGAATGTCTCCTCCGACGGACGAACGATACAGAACAGCCTGGATCCTTCCATCCAGGATAATACCTGGGTTGCAATCGCCGGGGACTTCGCCGAATCGGTACCGCCGGGCGGACCAGCGACCAAATACACGCAATGGATCCTCACCTGGAGCAACACGCTCAAGGACACTCACCGGACCCTGCTCTCAACCGTTCCGGGTAACCCGTGTACGGACAGCGCCGACTAGGCTGCCTCCTTCTTCCTGATCCCAAGGATCGCGGCGATCACCCCGCCCATGATCCCGGTTAAAACGGTTGCGACCAGGATGTCGACGATCATGTACAATGGCGTGAATAAGTTCATCATCGCGAACATGGACAAGTCCATGGAAGCGCCGATAAAGAATCCGATGATCATTCCGCCGTACAGCCCGTTCATGAACGTAGAATAGCCTGCCCAACGCTGAAATATGAAGGCGATGAGGAACGCCATGAACAAGGTGGAAAGCAGAATGAGGAATATGTTCGGCATCTCGGGCATCAGCCCGGGATATTGGGTCATGTTCGCTTCTGCGAAGCCCTTGAGAAGTATTCCGTAAACAAGCCATCCAAGCAGGAAATTGGTTATTGCTCCTGCAATGGCCGATAAAAAGAATTTTGCATTCATAGGATCGTGTTTTATTACCAGGTGTTAAAGGTACGTCTCAATTTTATAAAATCCTTACCTTTGCCCTCCAATTCGTAAATCGTACATCGTAAATCGGAAATTGAACCGGCCCTATAGTTCAACGGATAGAACGGAAGTTTCCTAAACTTTAAATCCAGGTTCGATTCCTGGTGGGGCTAC
>DAIRDK010000040.1:6956-15641 GCA_036796175.1 Bacteroidales bacterium
CTGCAGGCAGGCAAGGGGCAAAGTCACCTGCAGTACTTTTCAATCAACGCATCCGCCTTATCGTATCCCAGCGATTTCACTTTTTTAAAATCCTCGCAGGCGTTCAATGGATCATTCATCCTTAACCGGAGAATGCCCCGGTTGTAATAGGCCTGTGCGAATGTGGGGTTTATCTCAATCGCCCGGTCGTAATCATTCAGGGCCGCAAAGTAATTCCGGTAAATATCCATCTGCAGAATCCCTCTTGCCGCATAAGAACTGGCATAGGATGGATTCAGACCGATCGCCCGGGTGTAATCCGACATGGCCAGTTCATACTGTCCGGTGTGGTTGTTAACGATGCCCCGGTTGTAAAAGGCCCCTGAATATTCGGGGTTCAATTCAATGGCCTTGTTATAATCTCCCAATGCCCCTTCCATGTCGCCCCGGTAATACCTGGCAATACCCCTGTTATTGTAAGCAAAGGCCGCATCGGGCGACCGGGCGACGGCATGGTTGAACAGCGCCAGGGTATTGCTCCACACAAGCGATCTCCGGTGAGTCATCCATCCGAAGATCAACAAAAGAGCAACCAGAAGAATCCCCAGGTACCTCCCGGCCGAAGGATATTTCGTTACCAGGTTACCGGCTGCGAAAACCAGGATCAGGAACAACCCGATATACGGCAGGTAGGTGTACCGGTTCGCCATGAAGTTGTCCTCCAGCAACGCGGCCTGGGTGATGATACTATTCAGAAAAAAGAACAGCAGCCCGAACAGGATCTCTTTCCTGACGGGTTTGATCCGCAACAGAAGAACCACGATTCCAGCCAGGAGCAAGGGGGCGAGATAATAAAAGAACGGCAGGAATGCCCCCTGTTTAACCGGATAGGCGTACACCTCCGAAAGGTGGTACTGAACGACGGATCTAACAACCCAGGCCAGCAAGGAATAACAAACCATGAAGAACCTGTCGCTCACGGCATAATGTACCGTCGTCTGCGTTGCCCCGGTGTCGGTCCTGAACCAGATCGCAAGCAACCCGATCAGCAAAGCGGCAGCAAAAAATGGGACTTTTTCCAGGATCAGTTTCGCGTTCAGCTTCCGGGATTCGAGAAAATCGATCAGAAACAACGTGAACGGAAGCATGACGGCCGCCGATTTGGATAACAGGGCGAACAGGAATGCCACGAATGAAAAAATATAGAAAATATAGTTCGTTCTCCTTACATAATGGATATAGAGAACCAGGGTAACCAGCGAGAAACAGGTGGCCAGCAGGTTGCTTCTCGAGGAGATCCAGGCGACGGCATCCGCATTTGCCGGATGCAGTGCGAAAAAGGCGGCCACGACCAGGGCATACGTGTTCCGCTTCAGCAACAGAAATCCCAGGAGATACACCAGGAGGACATTCACCAGGTGGATCAGGAGATTGGTCAGGCGGTAAAAAAAAGGGTCCATTCCCGAAATCTTGTAATCAACCCCATAGCTGATGAAAGTCAGCGGCGAATACATGAACAGGCTGGTCGATCGGAAATAAGCCGGTAGTGACCCGGGAGACAGGTTACGGATCAGCATGTTGCCGGTAATATTGTCCGTATCGTCGTATGAAAGGAATTCACCTTTCAACGAACCGTGATACAGCAGGGCCGTGATCAGGATCACAACCATTAATAAAATAACAGGCCCCTGTTTCTTCAGCATGTTGCTCTTGCCTGATCAAATATACAAAACAAGAACGTTGGCGGCAGACAAAGAAAAGAACATGAATATTTTACAATTCCGTAATTTCACCGTATATCCATCAGAAGGGAACCTTATCATGATGCCGCCGGATCTTCGGGAATTATTATTGCAGATACGCAACGGGGATCCGGATGCATTCCGAAAACTGGTGGAGATGTACAGGCAACAGGCATTCCGGCTGGCATTCAGGATTCTCGCCGACGAGGAAGAAGCAAAGGAAGCGGTGCAGGAAACGTTTATCCGGATCTGGGACCGTTTCAATTCCTACGATCCCTCCAGGGAGTTCAGCTCCTGGATGAACCGCATCCTCGTCAATATTTCCATTGACCGTCTGAGAAGGATTCAACGCCACCCGCAAATCCGGGTTGACGAAGCAACCCATGCCCTGGAGAACCTGACCACTCCTGACCCATCGGTGAACGCGGAAAACCAAGACATTGCACGGTTGATCCGTTTCCTCGCCGAGGGATTGCCGGCCAAACAGAGACTGGTATTCATCCTTCGCGACATGGAAGGACTACCCTCGCGGGAGGTGGAGGCATTAACCGGTTTACCGGAAGAATCGGTTAAAAGCAACCTGTTCCATGCACGAAAAAGGGTGCGGGAGCAAATGAACCGGATCCTGGAAAAAGAAAGGAGTATCAAATGGAGTTGAAAGATGTCATTGGGTTGCTCCGGAACGCTGAACCGGTGCTGAAAGATCCGGAAAAGATCACGGATGAGATTTTGCGGCACGTTACCAGGAGCCCAAGGATCAACCTGGGCCCCCGACTTTATATCCTACAGCGTCTGCTTGTTGCCGCTTCCGTGGCACTGCTCCTGGTCTTCGGCTACGAACAAACCATCGTGGTCAGGGACATGCAATCACTGGAAATTCAAATGGACAACGTGCATGAATACAATCAGTTACAAAATATCAACCTCCTGCAGGGCGCGGTTACCCGTCTGAATGCAGGATTTTCATTTACAGAGATAGAACAGCTGTTATCAGGATGGAGATCCGGTTTGCCCGTTCCACAACGATCTGGATCCCCGGTTCATGAACAGGTTAAAAAACAGATAAAATGAAAACAAGACATGTTATCGGCAGTTTGATGGTCCTACTGCTGATCTTCGGCGCCTGCCGGGAGATCACGGTCAGGACAACCGTCCATGATGATGGATCCTTCACCCGGACCATCATCATCAGAGGCGATTCCTCAGATGTATTTAAAAAAGACCTTCCATACCCGGTTGATACCACCTGGGCCATGGAAGTGAAACAGGATACCGCCGATTCGGCCAAACTGGTCGTCACTTACACCCGGGAGTTTCAAAACAATGATGATTTGATGGCTGAAATACAGGGGGATACAAGCTGGATGAAACAGATCCCGCGCCATACGGAGATCAGGAAGCGATTCGGGTTCTTTTACTCCAGGCTGGTCTACAAAGAGGTATACAGCTCAGCAAATCCGTTTAAGGAATTGTCTTACAAAGATTTTCTGACTCCGGAAGAATACCTCTGGATCACGAGGCAGAAACCGGTTCAAAGCCCGGCCGACAGCGTGAAGAGGAAGGACGCCGAGGATAAAGTATTTCAGTACCTGGAGAAGTCAGCAACAGCGGAAGCTGAGAAGATCCTGGCCGACGGGATTGCGAGGCTGAACGATCCGGCACTGGATCCGAAAGAGGTCGGGAAATACCATGACAGCATCCACGCTGCGCTTAATCGTTGGGATAAGACTGATTCCCTGTTGTTTATCGACAAACTTAGCAAATGGAGCGGGAATCCGGCCTATCTCAGGTTGAACGAACTGAAACCACCTCTTTTCGAAGAGTTCCGGCAACATGTTGAATTCCTGACTGATATACTGGGAATGGAAGAGTTCCATGTGGAAGCCGAGCTGCCCGGGGTGATCACAAAGACTAATTCCAATATCCTCGCCGGCAATAAGATAAGCTGGGATGTCTTCCCCATGACGTTCCTGCTGGAGGATTATACCATGAGCGCGGAATCCAGGATAGTCAATACCTGGGCTTTCATATTAACCGGGCTTGTCCTCCTGGGCCTGGTCGCTCTTTTGGTGTACAAGAACCTGAAGAAATAGCCGCTCCGTTCCCCTCTGGGCCTAAACCTGTCGCTATTTCGTTTCAATTTATAAAACCGTACGCGAAACCGGCCGGAATATTTGCATATTCATTTGCCATTTGATGATTTTTGCCGCATCCAAATCATCAGTTCATTAATCCATCAATTCACCAACTAACATTTTGACCAATGGCAGAAGAAAAAGTATTCTTTGAAGAAGGCAGTGTAAAAGTGACCAATGCACGTTTCCTGACCTACGGCAAGACCCACTCGATGAACGGCATCACCTCCGTGACGAAGTACATGATCAAACCTAACCGGAAAGGTCCCCTGATCGTTGCAGGTATCGGACTCCTGGCCTTTATTTTCAAGTGGTATGTGGCGGTGATCATCCTGGCCGCAGCAGTGGCCTGGTGGTTCCTTCAAAAGACCAAATACTCGGTGCAGCTGGCCTCGGCCTCCGGCCACAACGATGCCCTCACCAGCACCAACGAGGAGTATATCGACCGGGTTGTCAATGCCCTGAATGATGCAATCGTTCACAGAGGGTAAGCATAACACACACCGTAAAGACGCTTAGACGCGAAGGACAGACAGACTTGTCCTCCTTGGCGTCTTCGCGTCTTAACGGTTTAAACCTCCCGAAAATGAGAAAGACTTCCCTGTTCTTCCTGTTCTGCATTGCTGTACCTGCCTTGTCTTTAGGGTTGAACCTTGACAGCGGGTTAGTGGCCAGGCATCCGTTCAATAAAAAATCAGTCACCGCCCAAAAAGCGATCGTTCTCCAAACTGATGCTTCTGCTAAAACACTACCTGTCACCACCATTACTCTGTGGATCAGTCCGGCAAAGTCATTTTTCCCAAACCCTGTTCTCAATACCGGGGACCGCAAGCGGGACCGGGCGCTCTTTACCGAAAAATCCGACGACGCCTGGCACTGGACCATGCAGTGCGGCAAGGACGGGGAACTTGACGGACCGGTGGTCCTTGCCGGACAGTGGACCTTCATCGCCATGATGTACGATCACAAGAACCAGGAAGCCCGGTTCATGGTGAACGAACACCTGTATAAAAGCCGGGCCGGGATGGGAAGAGGAACGGACAAGATCACCATCGGCGGATTTGACGGAAAGATCGATGACCTCCGCGTTTATAACCGGTTCCTGACAGCCGCTGAATTACAGGCATTGTATGGGAAACAGGTCACTTTTACCGACGACGACCTGGCCGTTACCGAACGATACACGTATAAAGAAAAAAAAGAACGTGAACTCGCCGAGTCTGTCAGACCCGGAGATATTTACATTGTCAACACCAGGGAATTCATTATCAAAGATTCCGTCAGAAGCTCCAGTTACCGTTCGGTTCTGAAAGAGGGAGATTCGCTGACGGTCAACAGGGTCATCGACGATTGGCTCGTGGTTCGCTGGCAGACCGGGGACACGGGATTCGTCAGCCGCAGCTACCTCACCGATAATGCCTATGCATCAGGCTCCTCCAGCTGGCTCCATACCTTTAAGGTTTCGGCCAGGCATATTTTCGACTTCGGATCACTCCGGTCCTGGATCATCTTCCTCACAATGGCTGTTATCCTGTTCTTTGCCAAACGATACTTTTACAAGCTCGATCCGTTGCTCAACAAACTCAGACGTAAGGATATGTACGGAAGCGGCGGCTCAAAATCAGGCGCCCTTTCAGAAAATCAGACCTTCCTGAACCGCATCTTCCCTCCAAGACGTTTCCGGTGGTGGCCGATGTCCATCGGGGGTATCGCCGGGCTGGCCCTGTTCATCCTCCTGTTCATTGACGGCAAGGAGGTGGAATGGTATATGAATGAAGGGATCAACCTGCTGCCCGTGGGCTTCGACCGCTGGATCCACTGGGTCCTGTTTGGCCTCACCTGGTTCGTGGTGCTGAGCCTGGTCGCCATGATCCTGGAAAGCTATGTGGTGACCGGACCGGTGATCATGTGGCTTCGCCTTCTTATCCTGTTAATCCTGAATATTATGGCTTTCGTGGTTTCGATATTCCTGGCCTTTATTGTGGTGATCATCATCGTCGTCATGATCGTCCTCTATTTACTGGCTTCAGGAAAATCGAACTACCGCTGTCCCCATTGCGGCGGATCCTTCAGCGCCGGAATCGGGAACTCGGGTACCTGTCCTCACTGCGGAGGCGGAGTCAGTACCTGATCTGCAAATCCTGTTCTAATCGCAACGACCGTTATGCCAACCAGCGAATATTACCTATTGCGCGAATTCCCGGAGAAGAAGATCGAAGAAGCCTGGGGAAACGGGGCTGCCCTCAATGGCCTTTCTTATGGCGGAGGAACTTGGGCACTGACTGTTCTCCATGACGGTGAATGGGACAACCAGCATTACTGGCTTCGCCGTGATTTCCCGGAAGCCGAGATCCAGGAAGGATGGAACAAGGGGCTTGATATCACCGAATTGTCATGTGTCGGAGAGCAGTGGATGCTCGTAATGTCGGGCAATACCGGTTATACTGACCAGGTTTGGCGGTTGGGCAGCCGGTTTCCCATTCGCGAAGTGGAGAAAGCCTGGAAAGAGGGTTATTTTATTACACGCATCGCTTACGGGCATGGACGGTGGGCGGCCGTCCTTGCGAAAGGAACCGAATGGGAGGACCAGACCTGTGAGACATTCAGGGAATTCCCGGAAAAGGCGATCAGCAAAGGCTGGGATAACGGGTATTTCATTACCGATATCGCATGCGGTGACGGGAAATGGATCCTGGTGATGACCAAGTACGAAAGTGCCGAACTCCAGTCCTGGGCGACAAATTCCGTGTTCCCGGAAAAGGAAGTCGATCAAAAACTCGACGAAGGATATAATCTTGTTCATGCCAATTTCGGAGATGGGACCTGGGTCGTGTTGATGTCCCATCCGAATGACGACGAGGAGGAAGACTTGACTGAAGAGGCATCGGATGACGAAGCTGAGGAAACCGGGTCAGCCTGTAAAACCGCGGGAGGATCAAAGCCTTCAACTCCTTCCTATGACCCTGTTGCCGTGCAATACGAACAGCTTGCGTTTGCCTTGTTCCGCAAACAGAAATACGATGAAGCGATCGGGATGTACCAAAAGGCCCTGGATATCGAACCGGAATATGTTGCGGCGCTGAACAGCCTCGGAGCGTGCTATTCCTATGTGAACCAGCCGGAACGAGCGGCTGACTGCTACCTGAAAGCGTACCGGCTCGATCCGGTCAACCCGGTTGTGTTGACCAATATCGTATTCATGTTGTCGGATCTGAAACGCCCCGGCGAATTGGCCTCGATCGTCGACAAAGCCGATGAGAAATGCTTCGCGATGATCGAAGATCCGGAAGTAGTTAGCCTGGCTGCGGTCAGCCTCGAACAGGCAGGAAAATTGCACAAGGCGCTGAAATTATTTAAAAAAGCATCGGGGATGCGGCCCGGAAACCAGCAATACAACCTGAATGTACAACGCGTGCAGGAAGCCATCAAAGCCGGGAGTGTCGCCGGTGTTCCCGTGGAAAACCGTTCAAAACCCGTTTCCGGTGGCCTGCAGGATGACACGGCTCCGGTGACGATCGGGGAGGTGCTCCGTGAACTGAACGCAATGGTCGGTCTCGAGGCGATCAAGAAGGATGTTGAATCCTTGATCAAATACATCAAAGTGGAGAAGCTCCGCGAGGAGAAGGGCCTGACGACCAATTCGATGTCGCTCCATACCGTGTTCCTGGGTCCCCCGGGAACCGGGAAAACGACCGTGGCCCGTTTGCTGGGAAAGATCTTCAGGGCTACCGGGTTGTTGACCAAAGGACATGTGGTGGAGGTGGACCGTTCCGGGCTGGTGGCTGAATTCATCGGCCAGACAGCCGTGAAGACCAATGCGGCGGTCGATTCGGCCCTGGGCGGCATCCTGTTCATTGATGAAGCCTATGCGCTTTACCGCAACGACAACGAACGCGATTTCGGCAAGGAGGCGATCGACACGCTGATCAAACGAATGGAGGACGAGCGGGGAAAATTCGTGGTGATCGTGGCCGGATATACGGATGAAATGAAGCAGTTCATCGATAGCAATCCGGGGATGCAGTCGCGGTTTACACGTTATTTCCAGTTCGAGGATTTTAAGCCGTCCGAGCTGAAAGAGATTTTCCATCGCACCTGTGCCCTGAAAAACTACCTGGTTTCGCCCGATGCAGATGCCAAACTGGAACGGTATTTCGATTTTACATACCGCTCCCGGCTCAAGAGTTTCGGGAATGCTCGAAACGTGCGCAACCTGTTCGAAGAGCTGATCCGCCTTCAGTCCGCGCGGATCGCCGATTATACCGAGATCCGGCAGGAAGATCTGGTGACCATCACAGTTGCGGATGTGGAAGAAGCCGTAAAGGATGAATTCGTTGAGCAGAAAGAAGAGACTGTTGAAGAGATCCTGAAAGAACTTAACGGCCTGGTCGGTATGGAGAATATCAAGAACGATGTCCTCATGCTGATCAATTATATCAAAGTGGAAAAGCTCAGGAGAGAGAAGGGACTGGCCGTCAGCCCCATTGCGCTGCATACTGTCTTCTACGGCCCTCCCGGAACAGGGAAAACCACCGTAGCCCGGCTCCTCGGCCTGACCAACTTCCCCGCCGACGGCCGCGCGCTGGAGACGCTGTTGGAAAAGTGATGCAACCTGGCGCGTGCAGGCGGCCTGGGACGAGGTTAAGCTGATGCCGGCGACAACCACTCTCCTTCTGCTCTCCGCCGATCCATGAATTACGCGACGCTGCTGTGCTCCACGACTCTGCTCCTCGCGACCTTGCCGATGGCCCGCGCCGCCGAGCCGGCGCTCAAGTTCAACGATCCGCAGCCGCAGCGCTATGACCTCACCGCGCGGGCCAGCGAACTCG
>DAIRDK010000041.1:0-15589 GCA_036796175.1 Bacteroidales bacterium
AAAAGAGTATTTTGCAAAGAAGATCGGTGTGGACCGCAAGAACATGATCGTCGTCTCCATCATGCCCTGCCTGGCTAAAAAATACGAATGCCAGCGAGAGGAATTCAAGGTGAATGGGGACCCGGATGTCAACTACTCCCTCTCCACCCGGGAGTTGGCCCACCTGATCAAGCAAGCGAACATCGACTTCAACGCACTTGAGGAAAGCGATTTCGACAAACCCCTGGGCGAATCGACCGGTGCCGCCGTAATATTCGGCACCACCGGAGGCGTGATCGAAGCAGCCTGCCGCACGGCTTATGAACTTTATACCGGCAAGAAACTGAAGAAGGTCGATTTTACTGAGCTTCGCGGCCTCGAGAACGTCCGCCATGCGACCATCGATTTCGACGGCACGCCGATCAACATCGGAATCGCTCACGGACTCGGCAATGCCCGAAAACTCCTGGAAGACATTCGCGACGGCAAGAGCGAGTTCCACGCCATCGAGATCATGGCCTGCCCGGGCGGCTGCATTGGCGGCGGCGGACAGCCTTACCACCATGGCAACTCGGAGATCATCAAACAGCGTGCGGCTGCCATCTATCGCGAGGATGCCGGCAAACCGATCCGGAAATCGCACGAAAACCCGTTTATTGTTGAACTCTACAAGGAATTCCTGGGCAAACCCATGAGCGACAAGTCGCACCATTTGCTCCATACGCATTATTTCGATAAAAGTGCGGGCGTGTTTGTTGAAGAGTGACAGAGTAACAGAGTGACAAAGTAATCGTTATGGCTAAAATAAAATTACCGGAAAGGAAACTGCAGGAGCTGAAAGAAGTATGCAAGTCCTTTAACAACGACAAGGGGGAATTGATCAATGTGTTGCACAAGGCGCAGGGTATTTTCGGATACCTTCCGGCTGAAGTGCAGGAGGTGATTGCCAAGGAACTGGATGTTTCGGTGGCGCATGTCTATGGTGTGGTCACGTTCTACTCGTTCTTTACCATGACGCCGAAGGGCCGTCATCCCATCTCGATTTGCCTCGGAACGGCTTGCTATGTGCGCGGTGCCGAAAAAGTCCTGGATGAATTCAAAAAGGAACTGAATATCGCGGTGGGTGAAACCACTGCCGACGGCAAATTCTCGCTGAGCTGCCTGCGCTGCGTTGGCGCCTGCGGGCTTGCACCGGTCGTCATGGTGGGCGACAAGGTATATGGTCGCGTTGCACCCGACGGGGTCAAAGAAATCATTGCGGAATACAACTCGTAATCTCTCATTCCTTTCTATTTTTTGGTTAATACGTAACTTTGCCTGCGAACCGAAAGGTTTGCAGGCAATTTTACATTATGGCACATTCAAAAAGAAAACGGATCGCCCTGGTGGCTCATGACAACCGGAAATCGGACATGGTGGAATGGGTCCGCTGGAACTACAAGGTATTGCTGAACCATCAGCTGATCTGTACCGGCACGACCGGCAGGCTGGTGGAAGAAGCCATCATGCAGCGGATCGAAGAGGATGCGGTGGCCGGCGAGCGCAAGCGGCCAACGCCCCGGATCATCAAGCTCAAATCGGGACCTTTCGGCGGCGACCAACAACTCGGCGCCATGATCGCCGAAGGGCGCATCGACCTGCTGATCTTCCTCTGGGATCCCATGCAGCCGCAACCACATGACGTCGATGTGAAAGCTTTGCTAAGGATATCGGTGTTATATAATATTCCGGCAGCCTGTAACCGGTCAACGGCCGACTTCATTATCTCTTCCTCATTAATGGACGAAGAGTACCGGCCGATACTGAAAGATTATTCGGAATATATAGGCAGGGAGATCCTTTAATTCCATGACTGCATCAAGTTCTTAAAAGAACCTCATGGTAGTTTCTTTCAGGAACTTTTCTTCCAGGACACGAACAATCCGGTGGACGATCGTCCGCCGCAGTTCCAGGTCAATGGGCAATGTAGGGTCCTGGTTGGCTTCATTGACGCGTGTTCCGGTAATAAAATGGATCTCATCGCTTTCCAGGATCCGTTTGACAACCTCATCAGCTGCGCCTTTCCCAAGTTTGTAATCCTGGGTGTATCGTTTCAGCACCTCGTTGATCTTGCTCAGGGTGAGGATGCCTTCAGTGATGAACTCCACCCCGTCCATGTGCGAGATCGGGGGCAGGTCGGGATCGGTGAATTCGTTGGTATCGGTGATGGGTTGCTTCCACTCCCTGGAGATGAGATCGGCTGTGGTGGCCCCGCAGATGATCTTCTTTCCTACAAACCCGGCCAATATATTCGCGAACTCCGGATCCCTCCGTTCGTCCAGCGGCGGGCCCGTACAGATCATCAGCTTACGCGGTTCGCGGAAATAGATCACCGCACAGCTGGCGTCGTCTTTCAGCAGAAATCCGTCATTCAGGTTGGCTTTGTCGATGACCTTAGCTGCCAGCCGTGTCGCAGAGATATCGGGTTCGTCTTTGACGGTTTCCGTGAGCAGTTCCGACAGGTTGTCGATCCCCCACCCCATCGCGTACCGGTCGGAACCCAATCCCGACTGAACGACCCCGTCGGAACAGAAGACGACCCTGTCCTCCTTCTGGGCCTGGAACACAGTAGTAAGCACTTCCCGTGAATTCCCCTTTCCCCGGTCCAATACAATGCAATTCCAACTGGGTTCGAACAACCTGGAACCACGCATCACCAGGGTTTTCGGGTTTTCGTATTCCAGTATCCTCACCTCCCCTTCCACATCGATATCGATGATCGTGAACGTGCTGAAATTGGTTTTCTTTACGCTGTCAACCGGTAATGTATCCATGATGATCCCAGCGAGCGCTTCCACCGATTTGTGTTCCTCGGTAAGATGCAAGGCGAGTGTAGAAGCCAGCGTGGCCAGTAGATTCGCTTTGATCCCGTGGCCGATCCCGTCCGACAATACCGCAATGATCCGGCCCTCCTCCCTGATGCGCCTCGACAGGAACACATCCCCGCACACCCGCGCTTCGTGGTGGTTCTTTTGCTGGCAATTGACTTCGATGTAGTACCGGTCGTTCATGCGGGATGCTGGATGCTGGATGCTGGATTTATTATATATTCTTAATCATTAATTATTAATTATTAATTTTATTTACCTTTTCGGTGAGTCTTTATGTGATTCGATCACAGAATTCAGCATCTGTTCCGTTTTTGCAGCGCCTTCGCCCAGCAGTTGTGCGATCTTCTGCACCATTTCAAAGTTCTCGTCGATGACTTCGTTCAGGCGGGCGAGGATCTGCTGTTTGCGGACTTCGGGCGTGTACATGTCGCGCAGGATCCCCCCGACGAATTTCTTGTTCCGGATCGGGAAGATGGAGACATTGAGGGTCTTTTCGCCCAGCACGATATCCCGGTGTTCGATAGTCTCGTCCGAGGTGAGGACGTAGCTGAACATCTTATAGAAATTCACCGGCAACAGGGTTTTCAGGTCAGCGCCGACGAGTCCCGGAATCACCTCATGGATCATGGCGGCCTCCTCCCCTAGGATCTTGATGAATGCCTGGTTGGATTGGATGATCCGGAGTTTCTCATCCACGATCACCACGCCCGAAACCAGTTTCTGGAGCATAAGGGCGACGATCTCCGAGGACTCTTTCTGGGCTTCCTTTTCTTTTAGGGCATTCTCTTCCGACTCCTTGAGCGCAGCTTGTGTTTTCGCCAGTTTCTCGTTGGTTGACCGCAGGGTTTTGATATAGTCCTGCCGGTTCCTTACGCTGAAGAGATGGCACATCTCAGTGGTCGCCAGTCCCTGGGCGATGGCGATGGCAAATTCACGGCAGTTGGCATAACCGCAAGCCTCGCAGCCCACGTCGTTGTGCAGGTGGTGCTCCCGGTCGATCATTTTCAGGATCTCCTGCAGCTGTTCTTCGGATGGATCGGGCAACCGCTGGTCGTCATCGCGGAATGTGCGTGAAAGATCCAGTGTTTTGAAGCGCTCCATGGCTCCATCCCAAGCCTCCAGGTCGAAATCGAGCAGTCGCTTGTTGGCATAATCGGTCACCAGCGTACGGCGCAGGAACTTTTCCCCGCCCGGGGAAGTACCGGGCCCCATCAGGCATCCTTCGTTATAGAAAATATTGAAGTGCTTGTGGATCATTTCAATACGTGTATCGAACTCCCTGACGGCATCCAGCATGTTGTTGCGCCCTTCGGTGGTGATGACCTCTCCAGTGAGGAGATCTTCGTTGATGCCGACCGCCTGCAGGATCCCGTTGGAGATGGGGTACAACGAACCTTTATTCCCCAGCGGCGGATCGAATTCCGCGTACTCCAGCTGGCTTTCCCGGATGTTGAATTCATCGAACAGCTGCCTTAACTCGGTAAAGGTCAACACGGCATCCACCTTTGCCTCCCCGCTGAACCGGAGCGCCTCGTTCTTGGCGGCAATGCACGGACCGATGAACACCGTTTTTATTTCCTGGCCATAAAGCTGGTGTGCCACTTTGGCGGAGGCAATCATGGGTGAGACGATCGGGGCCAGGTTGGTGATCAGATGGGGATTGAATTTCTCGACAAAGGAGACCACCGCAGGACAGTTAGCCATGATGTGGTATTTGCCCCGGAAGTCCGCGAAGAGGTCGTGGTACTCCCTCGCTACGAGGTCCACTCCGAAGGAGGCCTCCAATACGTATTTAAAACCCAGCGCACGGATCATCTCCACGAACTTCCGGTAATCGGTAATATCGTGGAATTCGCCGGAGATGGTCGGATCGCAGATGGCGGCAACCGGTTGTCCTGAGGCCAACAGGGACCGGGTCTTCTCAATGGAGCTTCGAAAGGAGATGGCCTGTGGCGCGCAGGCACGGTAACAGCTTCCGCAACCGATGCAGCGGGAATCCATAATGGATGGGAATTCGGTGCTGACATCCACCCGGATGGCCTTCACCGGGCAGATCCGGACACACGAGTAACATTTCACACAGGTTCCGTGATCGATGGTAAATAACGGCCCCGGATCCTTTTCTATCTCATTTACAGTGTTTAAGCCATTCGCCATAAACCAAAATTAGAGAAAATTCAGGTCTGTTTAACACTTTTTGCATTTTTTTGGTTCATTTTTCTCAGATTTTCTGATTGTTCATTTATTAACAATGATAAATTTTTCACAAATAAATCTTTCAGAATTAATATTTCTGTTGTAATTTTGTTGGGGTTACAACAAATTCATACAAAATGGGTCCGGATATCAACAAAATCCTGGAACGGTTTCCAGCCGGAAAGAGAGATGCACTGATCCCGTTGCTGCAGGCTGTTCAGGAGGAGACCGGTTACTTGTCGGGCGAAATCCTCGAGCAGGTCGGCAAACACCTTTCCATCCCTTCGAACAAAGTGTACGGAGTGGCTACTTTCTATGATCAGTTCCGGTTTCGCCCGAACGGTAAATTCCATTTCAAGGTATGCCAGGGGACATCGTGTGACCTGTTTGGCAATTCTGTCCTGCTCCAGGAGATGGAAAAGCAATTGCGCGTAAAGGCTGGCGGGGCTACCCGCGATGGCAGGTTCAGCCTGGAAGTGGTCACCTGCGTCGGGGCGTGTGATCAGGGGCCGGTTGTCCTGGTGAACGGACAACCGCACCGGAAAGTGTCACCCGAATCGCTGGCAAAGATCATTGAATCCATACAAGAAACTGAATAAACGCATGGCATCAGATCCCCTTACCACGTCCAAGACCTTTCTGATTGACAA
The DNA here is from genome assembly GCA_036796175.1 of Bacteroidales bacterium. GTDB lineage: Bacteria > Bacteroidota > Bacteroidia > Bacteroidales > FEN-979 > DAIRDK01. The sequence continues at coordinate 5,696 of DAIRDK010000041.1, forward strand.
GGTATTGAAGAACTTCTCCGGGTTGCCTGACAAAGAGGTCGGCGAGAAATTGTCCGTGCTTCGCCGCCATAAGGTCACCAAGCCCGTAATTTATGTCGGGACAGGCACATGCGGCATTATTGCCGGGGCCGAAGCGACCCGTGACACCATCCGGAACTATTTAGCGGAAAATAAGGTCAGCGCCGAGTTGATCGAGGTCGGATGCATCGGGATGTGTTCCGAAGAACCCATTATCGACATCCAGATGCCAGGGAAAGCCCGGCTTAGCTTCAGACGGGTGACATCAGACCAAGTGGACCGTATCCTCGATGCCATTCTCCGCAAATCCCCGGACCCTGAAACCATACTCGGACAATTCAGGACGCCGGGAGCGGAACCCTGGGCCCATATCCCCAACCTGGACGAGATCCCCTGGTTCTCCCTTCAGAAAAGGCAGGTCCTTGCGCACTGCGGGATCATCAGCCCAATGTCGATCACCGATTACCTGGCTGAAGGAGGGTTTAAGGGATTTTACAAGACCGTGCTTAATTATACGGCCGAGAAAGTCTGTGAGATCGTCGAACAGAGTGAGTTAAAAGGCCGTGGGGGCGGCGGATTCCCGACGGGTAAAAAGTGGCAGATCGCGCTGACGACCGGAAGTGACCAGAAATACCTCATTTGCAATGCGGATGAAAGCGATCCCGGCGCGTTTATGGACCGGTCGGTCATTGAGGGGGATCCTTTTCTGCTGATCGAAGGCATTGCCATCGCCGCTTATGCGATCGGGGCAAGCAACGCATTTATCTACCTCCGGGCCGACTATGCCAGGCCCATCTCGATTCTCGAGAACGCCATCCGGCAAGCCAAAGAGTACGGTTTTCTCGGGGAGAATATCTTCGGCAGCGGATTTAGCCTGAACATCAGCATCCGGCTCGGTGCCGGGGCGTTCGTGTGCGGTGAGGAAACGGCTCTGATCGAAAGCCTGCAGGGCAGGCGGGGCATGCCCTGGGCAAAGCCGCCCTTCCCCGTGGAGAGCGGACTGTTCGGGAAACCTACGGTCGTCAACAACGTCAAGACACTGGCCAACATACCCGGGATCATCCTGAACGGTCCGGCCTGGTTCCGGTCAACGGGCAGCCGGTCCTGTCCCGGGACCAAGATCTTCGCCATTTCCGGAAAGACGGTTACCCGCGGGATCGTTGAAGTGCCCATGGGCATCCGGCTCTCCGATATCATTTACAGGATCGCAGGCGGAGTTGACGGTGGCAGGCCGCTCAAGGCGGTCCACCTGGGCGGCCCGTCAGGGTTCTGCATCCCGCCCGAGCAGCTTGATACGGAGATCGGGTTTGAGAGTCTGCAGGAGATCGGGGCTTCCATGGGGGCAGGCGGTTTGCTGGTGCTTGACGACACCGTATGCATGGTCAACCTGTCCAGGCACTTCATGGAATTCCTGCAGAAAGAATCGTGCGGAAAATGCATCCCCTGCAGGGAAGGAACCAAACGGATGCTCGAGATCTATGAGGGGATCACCAAACGGCCCAAGGAAGAATCGAGCCATGAAACGCTGGAACGGTTCAAGGGCGTCGTTCAACTGGAGCACCTGGCCGAGGTGATCCGCGACACCTCCCTGTGCGGGCTGGGCCAGCATGCCGCGAACCCGGTGCTCAGCACCCTGAAGTATTTCCGGGAAGAATACGAGGAACATATCTTCGACAGGTCGTGCAAAGCCGGTGTATGCCGCGACCTGAGGACCTTTGTCATCGATGTGGACAAATGTACCGGCTGCAATATCTGCCAGAAAAAATGCCCTGAGAACGCCATCATCGGCGTGATGCTGAACCCGCATTTCATCGTTGAAGAAAAATGCACCGGATGCGGGATCTGTTTTGATGTATGTAAGTTCAGTGCCATCTATTTCAAATAAACTGCCAGATGCTTTTCAATATTGAAATCAACGGACAGGAATTCAGTGCGCGGCGGGGAGAGACGATCCTGACGGTCCTGAACCGGAACGGGATCCGCGTCCCGACCCTGTGTTATATGTCGGGGATGACACCCACCGGATCCTGCCGCATGTGCATGGTGGAGGTCGACGGTCTGCCCGGACTGGTACCCGCCTGTTCCCAGCCGGTAGAGGAATGGATGAGGATAAAAACGCATTCCACACGCGTCATTCGGGCCCGGAAGATGATCCTTGAACTATTGCTCGCCAGCCATCCGGACGACTGCCTTTACTGTGAGAAGAGCGGGCACTGCGAATTGCAGGTCCTGTCGCAGGAACTGGATGTTCGTGACCGCAAGTACCGGCAGAAACGGAAACCGGTCCAGATCGATAAGGCCTGTCCTTCCATCGAACGCGATCCGGCGAAATGCATCCTGTGCGGACGCTGCATCCGGATTTGCGACAACGTGATCGGGATCGGGGCCATCGATATCACCGGCAGGGGAAGTTCCAGCATGATCGGTACGTCGATCAACAAAGGGCTGAACTTCCAGGGTTGCATAAAATGCGGACAGTGCATCATGGTCTGCCCGACCGGTGCACTTTCCGAACGATCGGCCGTCCTGCGAGTGCTGGACGCCCTCAACGATCCGGAACTCTGTCCGGTCATCCAGTTCTCGCCCACCACACCCGGGGCCATTGCCGAAGAATTCGGCCTCAAGCCGGGAAAGGACGCGTTGAACCTGCTCCGCGCAGCGCTTCGCATGGCCGGTTTTAAATACATCCTGGACACCTCTTTCGCAGCCGACCTGACGATCATGGAAGAAGCCGCAACGATCGTGGAGAGACTGAAGAGAAAGGACAAGCTTCCCGTTTTCACCTCCACCTGCCCGTCATGGGTGCATTATGTGAAGGAATTGCGGCCCGATCTCCTGCCCCACCTCGTGACCGTAAAATCACCCCAGCAGATCATGGGTTTCCTGATGAGAAATTATGTGGTGCCGGCGCAGGACCGCGCTCCCGAATCCATCTTTTCCGTGTCGGTGATGCCTTGCACAGCCAAAAAAGCGGAAGCGGAACAGGACCGGATTCCCGGTGAGAACTACCGTCCGGTGGACGCTGTGCTGACGACCCGCGAGCTGGTGAAACTGATCCGTTTGCTCGGGATCGAGCTGGCGAACCTGGAACCGGATCCCACGGATACGATCCATGGCATCCGGAGTTCCGCAGGGAAATTATACGGTGTCGCCGGGGGCGGACTTGAAGGGATCATGAGAACCGTTTACCACATGATGACCAGTCAGGAACTTCAGCCGTCAAAGATCAATGACCTCAGGGGGTTGAAGGAACTTAAGGAGTACCGGGTGAAGATCGGCAAGGAGTACATCAATACAGTTGCCGTGAGCGGGCTGGGGCGTGCCATCAGGCTGCTCGAAGACATTGCTGCGGGCAAGGCGAGGTATGATATCGTGGAAGTGATGGCCTGTCCCTATGGATGCATCAACGGCGGAGGCCAGCCTTTCCATGCCGATGAAAAGACGCTCAAAGCCCGGATGAAAGCCATCTATGATGTGGACGAGGAAGAGATGATCAAGGTAGCCCATAAAAATCCAAATATCAGTTTCCTTTACGATAAGATGCTGGGCACCCCGAACAGCGCCAGGGCCCGTGAATTGATCCATCTCACGCACCAAACCGTTGAAAAACCATGAGCAGTTCGTACAGGCAGCAGCTGGTATTCACTCATAAGGACCGGTGCAGGGTGTGTTACACCTGCCTCCGGGAATGCCCGGTAAAAGCCATCAAGATCATCAACGGGCAGGCCGAGGTGATCAACGACCGGTGCATCGGTTGCGGGAACTGCGTGAAGGTTTGCAGCCAGGGAGCCAAGTATCCGCTCCTTTCCATCGATGAAGTATGGGCGCTGCTGCGGTCCGACCGGCGTGTCGCTGCCTGCGTGGCGCCCAGTTTTCCTGCAGAATTCGGGGAATACAAGGATCACCGGATCCTGGTGGGGATGATCCGGAAACTGGGATTCGACCTGGTGACCGAAGTATCGTTCGGAGCCGATATCGTGGCAAAACAATATGAAAACCGGATCAAGGATTTTCCGACCGAAGGAGATATCTCATCCGACTGCCCGGCCATTGTCTATTTCATCAAGCACTATCACCCTGAACTGATCGGATACCTCGCTCCCATCGCTTCCCCGATGGTAGCCATGACGCGGGTCCTGAAGAAACAGCACGGCGATCACCTGAAGGTTGTCTTCATCGGGCCTTGCTTTGCGAAAAAAGCAGAAACAAACGAGATCGACGAAGCGATCACCTTCAGGGAACTCAGGACGATGCTTCAAACAGCCGGGATCACCCCGGACAACAGCGAACCCTCCGACTTTGATCCTCCAAAAGGCGGAAAAGGAGCCATATTCCCGGTCAGCCGGGGATTGTACTATACAAGCAACAACCTGGAGGAGATCCCTGAAGAGCGCGTGATCATTGCAGAAGGACGCGTGGATTTCAAGGAAGCGATCCGCGAGTTTGAAGACGGACTGATCCGTGACAAGCACCTCCAGCTGCTTTGCTGCGAAGGGTGTATCATGGGACCCGGCACATCGCCCGGCGGCATGAAATTCAGGAGAAGCTCCAATGTGGGGGAATATGTCAAGAAGAAGCTGGACAGCATGGACATGGAGGAATGGACAGCGGATGTGAATGAATACTCCGGGATCGACCTGTCGCAATCCTTCACTCCGGAAGACCGCCGTTTTGCCATTCCGCCGGACGACGAGGTTGACAAAGTACTCCAGTCCATGGGAAAATTCTCTCTCCAGGATCACCTGAACTGCGGGGCCTGCGGTTACGACACCTGTGTGGAACATGCCATAGCCATCGTGAAGGGATTGGCCGAAACGGAAATGTGTCTCCCCTATACCATCGAAAAGCTGCATGATTCGATCGAGAGCCTCAATATCTCGAACGATAAGCTGGCTTCGGCGAAAGCCGCCTTAAAGCAATCGGAAAAACTGGCTCACATGGGGCAGTTGTCGGCAGGAATCGCCCATGAGCTGAACAACCCGTTGGGAGTGATCACCATGTACAGCAACATCCTGATGGATGAAGCCCCGGTAGACGACCCCGTGCGGGAGGACCTGAAGCTGATCGTGGAACAGGCGGAACGCTGCAAGAAGATCGTCAGCGGACTGTTAAACTTCGCCCGAAAGAACCAGGTGAACCTGCAGGAAACCGATGTCGTAAAGTTCACCCGGCACAGCATCGAAAGCATCATCAAGCCGGATACGGTCCAGGTCCTCTTTGAACCGAAGATCAGCAACCCGGTCGCCTGTTTCGATATCGACCAGATGATGCAGGTGCTCACCAACCTGGAAAAGAATGCCGTGGAGGCCATGCCTGAGGGCGGTAAGCTGACCATCGGGGTAGAGGGAGACGAGGAGTCGGTCCATTTCCTCGTTTCGGACACGGGACACGGAATCTCACCCGACAACCTGGACAAAGTCTTCACCCCTTTCTTTACCACCAAGGAAAGCGGCAGAGGGACCGGTCTCGGGCTACCCCTGATCTACGGCATCGTGAAAATGCACAAAGGCAAAATCCGGCTCACCTCTAACGACGATCCTTCCAAAGGTCCGACAGGAACTACATTCAAGATCACCATACCACGTGCAACCAATTTGTGAAAAAACTTTGATATGACACTCAAACCATTGATCCTGCTGGTTGATGACGACATCGATTACCTGTTCCAGTCCAAGGTAAAACTGGAACATTCGGGATATGAAGTCATCACCGCAGAAAGCCAGAAAGAAGCCGAGGAGATCATCAGCAAGACCAAACCGGCGCTGGCCATTCTCGACCTGATGATGGAAAACGAAGACAGCGGATTCATCCTCTGCTATAAGATGAAGAAAAAGTACCCCGATGTTCCGATCATCATCGCGACCGCAGTCGCGGCCGAGACCGGCATCACGTTTGATATTACCGACGAGAACAACCGGAAATGGATCAAAGCCGATGCATTCCTGGAAAAAGGCATACGGACCGATATTTTCCTGGCAGAAATCGGGAAATTATTGTCAAAAAAAATCTGATTTTGTTGTGAAAAATGATTTTCAGGTTACATTTGAAGTATCAAGAGTTTCATGTCCACATTAAGAATACTGGTCGTTGACGATGAGCCGGGCATCCGGAGCGGGGTTTCCCGCATCCTGAGAAATTTCAGGGTCGATTATCCGTTCATGGAGGAGGCTTATGATTTTGAGGTGTTCGAGGCCTCCACCGGCGAAGCCGGGATCGAATCCATTGAACAAAATACGCCCGATATCCTGTTACTCGACAATAAATTGCCGGGAATCCAGGGAATCGAGGTCCTCGAATACATCAAGAAGAAACAGTACAATATCATCGTGGTGATGATTACTTCGTACGCATCCCTCGAACTGGCAGTAAAGGCCACCAGTGACGGAGCGTACGACTTCATCCCGAAACCGTTCACGCCGCAGGAACTCAAATCATCGATCGAGAACATAACCAAGAAGGTTTTTCTGAAGAAAATGACCACCCGGCTGCAGGAGTCAGGCAAACAGGTGAGGTTCCAGTTCCTTTCGGTGCTTTCTCATGAACTGAAATCCCCCTTGAATGCCATCGACGGTTACCTCCGGATGATCCGGGACCGCCAGCTGGGAGGACGGATCGAAGACTACGATGAAGTGATCGAGCGGTCGCTGGACCGGATACGCGGCATGCGAACCCTCATCCTCGACCTCCTCGATCTGACTAAAGCCGAGACCAGTAAAGTCAAGCGGAACATCATGGATACCGATGTCTTGAAGGTGATGCGGACCGCCATCGACACCATGCAACCCTATTCGATCCAAAAGGAAGTCACCATCACCCTGAATGGATCCGACGGCCTTAGGGTTCAGTCGGATCCCAATGAAATGGAAATAATAATTAACAATTTAATTTCCAATGCAATAAAGTATAACAAAGAGGGCGGATCCGTCACTTGCGACATCACGGATGAAGGAGAAGAGGTCGGGATTTCGGTCGCAGACACGGGGATTGGGATGAGCCCGGCGGAAATGGAACGAATTTTCGAGGATTTTGTCCGGATCAAAAATGAGAAAACAAGAAATATAGCCGGGAGCGGTCTCGGGCTTTCCATTGTCAAGAAACTGGTCGATTCTTATCATGGGAAGATCCAGGTTGACAGCACACCGGACCAGGGCACTGTATTTAAAGTAACCATTCCAAAAGTGGCAACATGTTCATAAAAAACCTACCCCACAAGACGGTTGAACGCCTGAGCCAGTACCGCCGGGCTTTATTGCTGATCTATTCGAAAGAAAAGACGCATGTGTTCTCCCACGAAATCGCCCAGATGCTGCACATCACCCCGGTCCAGGTCCGGCGGGACCTGATGCTGATCGGTTATTCGGGCAACCTGCGAAAAGGGTATGACATTAAAGAGCTGATCGAGCTGATCGGCCGGATCATCGATGCAGACAAGGGACAGCGTGTTGCGGTCGTCGGGCTTGGGAACCTGGGCAAGGCCATGATCAGCTATTTCAAGGGAAAACGTTCAAAGCTGAGCATCATCGCGGCGTTCGATGTCAACCCGGAAAAGATCAACCGGGTATTCGACGGGGTTCCCTGTTACCATGTGAATAATCTCGCCGAGATGATCAAGAAGAACAATATCACCATCGGGATCATCACGGTGCCGGCCGAACAAGCCCCTGAAATTGCAGAAAGCCTCGTACTGGCCGGGATCAAAGGGATCCTCAACTATACCCCAAAACCCCTTAATGTTCCACCCTACGTGTACCTGGAGGAGTACGACATGATCACTTCGCTGGAAAAGGTGGCTTTCTTTGCCAAGAAAAATGACGAACGATTTAAGTAGGAGCCAGACACTTGAACATCTACCATGACTTTGAAGAGGCCGGTCACATCCGAAATGCCGTTGTAACCACAGGTTCTTTCGACGGGGTTCACATTGGTCATAAGGTCATTCTCGAACGACTAAAAAAGCTTGCCGTGGAGACCCGCGGCGAAACGGTCCTGATCACATTCCATCCCCATCCCAGGAAGGTCCTCTACCCGGATACACTTGGGAAAGACCTGCAGCTTATCAATTCCCAGCGGGAGAAGATCGAGCTGCTCCGGAAAGCAGGGCTCGACAACCTCATCATCGTGAATTTCACGATCGAGTTCTCGAAGATCACGTCGGTCGAATTTGTCCGGGATATCCTCCTGAACAGGCTTCACGCGCGTAAAATCGTAATCGGGTTTAATCACCACTTCGGACATAACCGGGAAGGGGATTACGAGAAGCTGCGGCAGTTGGGAATTGAAAACGGATTTGATGTGGAAGAGATCCCCGAACAGGACATCCACCACGAAACGGTAAGCTCCACCAAGATCCGCCAGGCGTTGATGGATGGGAATATCCAGAAAGCGAATGCCTATCTCGACCACCACTACATCATCATGGGACCGGTTGCCGACAGCAGCCCCCTGCTGGCCGGCATCGGATTTCCCAGCTACCTGCTGAATATCGAGGAGGAGCAGAAGCTGGTCCCACCAAACGGAGTGTATGCTGTTTCGATCGTCAACAGCGACTATTCCGCCAGGGGTATGTGCTTCGTCAGGAAAAATACGGAAAGGCCGATTGAAACCATCATCGAATTTCATCCGATCGACCCGGTGGAAGCCCTGGCCGGGAAGGTCATCACCCTGTTCTTCCATAAAAAAATGCGGGGAGAACTCACGTTTTCAGGCCCGGAAGAGATGAAACAACAACTGATCAACGATAAACTGCAGGTGGAGGAACTGATCTTCTGATGGAACAGACGAACGATACCAGGATCCGCGTGACCTTCCTTGGGACTGGGACCAGCATTGGTGTCCCGGTGATCACCTGCGACTGCCCGGTATGCCTCTCGGAGGATCCGCGCGACAAGCGGCTCAGGACATCGATCCTCGTCGAAACCCGCGGATGTACCTTTGTTATCGATTGCGGCCCTGATTTCAGGATCCAGATGCTGCGTGAAAAGGTGAGGAATCTTGATGCCGTCATCTTCACGCATGAACACCGGGATCACATTGCCGGACTCGATGATGTGAGAGCTTTCAACTATGTGCTCAATAAGAAGATCGATATTTACGGCACCAAGCAGGTGCTGGAAATGATCCGTACCGAATTCCCTTATATCTTCTCGGAAACCCGTTATTTCGGGGCTCCCCAGCTGACCGTGCACGCAATCACCGATCGCCCGTTCTTTATCCGGGGAGTGGAATTCATCCCCATCCGCGTACTGCACGAAAAATTGCCGGTCCTGGGATTCCGGATCGGGGATTTCACTTATATCACGGATGCAAGCTACATCTCCGAAGAAGAGAAAAAAAAGGTTCAAGGGTCCAGGGTCATCGTGCTGAACGCCTTAAGGAATTCAAAGCATACCTCTCACTTTTCCGTCGGCGAGGCCGTGGATATCCTTAAAGAATGGGCTCCGGAAGCGGCATACCTCACGCACCTCAGCCATTTTGTCGGTCTTCACGAAGAAGTGAACCGCAGCCTGCCTGAGTTTGTCCAGCTCGCATACGATGGTTTAGTTCTAACTATATAGATATGAGGATCGATATTCTGACGATATTCCCGGAGATGTTCGAAGGTCCGTTCAGTCATTCGATCATCAAGCGGGCCAAAGAGAAAGGGATCCTGGAGATCTTCCTTCACAACTTCCGGGATTATGCGGCAGACAGACACAATTCCGTGGATGATTACGCTTACGGTGGCGGCGCCGGAATGGTGATGATGGCGGAGCCGATCGTTCGCTGCATCGAGGAACTGCAGTCCGCAAGAGCTTACGACGAGATCATTTATCTGAGTCCCGACGGGCAATTGCTGAATCAACCCCTGGCCAACCGGCTGTCGATGGCCAACCACCT
>DAIRDK010000042.1:0-15553 GCA_036796175.1 Bacteroidales bacterium
ACGCATCCAAGGCTCGCCGGAGCTATATCCACTGGCGGAACTTCGATGAGATCGTGAAGCGGATCAACGAGATGGAAAAGAATCTGAATACCCTGATCAACGACCATGAGTGAAAAACAAAAGACGATCAAACACGACGTCAGCATCAAGGGCGTCGGATTGCATACCGGGAAGGAGGTGACCCTCACCTTCAAGCCTGCCCCTGAGAACTACGGGATCAAGTTCCGCCGGGTCGACCTCAACTCGGGCGTGCTGGTGGACGCCGATGTGGACCATGTGGTGGATACCTCCCGCGGCACCAGCATCGAACAGGACGGAACCCGCATCGACACCATCGAGCATGTCATGGCTTCCCTGGCCGGACTGGAGATCGACAACGCGCTGGTCGAACTGGATCAGTCGGAAACCCCGATCCTCGACGGCAGTGCCCGCATCTATACCGAGAAACTGCAGAAAGCCGGCATTGTTGAGCAAAAGGCACTGAAGAAATACTTCGAGCTCAGGAGCAACCTGACTTATGTAAACCCGGAGAAGAAGGTCGAGATCATCGCCATTCCGTCGAAGGAGTTCCGCGTATCGGTGATGATCGATTACGAATCGAAGGTGCTTCCCACACAAAATGCAACACTCAACCACATCCGTGATTTTGCGAAGGAGATCTCGTTCTGCCGCACCTTTGTCTTCCTGCACGAGCTGGAGTACCTGCTCAACAATAACCTGATCAAAGGGGGCGACCTCAGCAATGCGATCGTCTTCGTCGACCGGGTGATCTCGCAGGAAGAGCTGGACCACCTGGCGAAGCTCTTCAACAAACCGAAGGTGGAGGTGCTTCGGGAAGGAATCCTCAACAACCTGGACCTGCACTTCCCCAACGAGCCGGCCCGGCACAAGTTGCTGGACGTGATCGGCGACGTATCGCTGGTCGGCATGCCCGTCAAGGCGCACATCATTGCCACCCGTCCCGGCCATTTCTCCAATGTGCAGTTTGCCAAACTGCTGAAATCGCATATGAAGAAAGAGCGCAAGACCGAAGCGGTTCATACCTTCGATCTGAATAAAACTCCGCTTTACAACATCAACCAGATCATGAAGATCCTCCCCCACCGGCCGCCGTTCCTGCTCATCGACCGGATCCTCGAGATGGGTCCGGACTACGTGGTGGGGATGAAGAACGTTACCATGAACGAGGGGTTCTTCGTCGGCCATTTCCCTGAAGAGCCGGTGATGCCGGGGGTTCTGCAGATCGAAGCCATGGCGCAGACCGGCGGCATCCTGGCGCTGAGCACCGTGGAAGATCCACAGAATTACATGACCTATTTTGTGAAGATCGACAGTGTGAAGTTCCGGAACAAGGTGGTGCCGGGCGATACCGTGATCTTCTATAACCAGCTGACCGGGCCGATCCGCCGGGGGCTGATCTCGATGAAAGGAATTGCATATGTAGGCCAGAAAGTCGTCATGGAAGCGGAAATGATGGCCCAGATCCAACGAAAATAACGTCCCTATGAACCAACCGTTAGCCTATGTGAACCCGCAGGCCAAGGTCGCCCCGAACGTGGTGATCGAGCCGTTCGTGACCATCGACAAGAACGTGGTCATCGAAGAGGGTACCTGGATCGGTTCCAACGTCACCATCATGGAAGGCGCCCGGATCGGGAAGAACTGCAGGATCTTTCCCGGTGCTGTGATCTCGGCGGTGCCGCAGGACCTGAAGTTCGCGGGGGAAGAGACCATTGTCAAGATCGGCAACAACACCACCATTCGCGAGTTTGTCACCATTAACCGCGGTACGCGCGCCAGCTATGAAACGGTGATCGGCGACAACTGCCTGCTGATGGCCTATGTGCACATCGCCCACGACTGCGTAATCGGCAACAACGTGATCCTGGCCAATGCCGCCAACCTGGCGGGGCATATCACCATCGACGACTGGGCGATCGTTGGCGGCATGGTCGCCATCCACCAGTTCGTGCGTGTCGGGGCGCACTGCATGATCTCCGGGGGATCGCTGGTAAGGAAGGACGTTCCGCCTTACTCCAAGGCCGCGCGGGAACCGTTGTCGTACGTGGGCGTCAACTCGATCGGCCTGCGACGCCGCGGGTTCACGGATGAGCAGATCACCAACATGCAGGACATCTACCGCATCATCTACTTAAGAGGATACAACGTGTCGCAGGCCGTCGAGATCATCGAAGCCGACGTGCCTGCCACTCCCGAACGCGATGAGATCATTTCGTTCATCAACAGCTCGTCACGCGGGATCATGAAAGGATATTCCAAACTGAAAGAGAAGTAGATGGAAGTCCGTCTTGAAAACACCGGGAGGAAGTTCAACAACGAATGGATCTTCCGGAACATCAATTACACCTTCGAAAGCGGATCGGCCTATGCCGTGCTGGGACGGAACGGCTCAGGCAAATCCACCCTGCTGCAGGTCATTGCCGGCAACCTCCTGCCTTCGGCAGGTAAGGTTTTTTACTCCTGGAACGGCAACGTCATCAGCGAACATCATATCTTCCGGCATCTGGCCCTGGTCGCCCCGTACCAGGAACTGATCGAAGAGTTCACCCTGGACGAGATGCTCACGTTTCACTTCAGGTTTAAAAGTCTGTCTGACGGCTTCACGATCCGGCGCATCAAGGATATCCTCAGCCTGGGGAATGTCCGACGCAAGCCCATCAGGCAATTCTCCTCCGGCATGAAGCAGCGGGTGAAACTCGCCTGCGCGCTGTTCAGCGACGCCCCGCTCCTGCTCCTGGACGAGCCCACCAACAACCTCGACCAAGCCGGCACCGACTGGTACCTTAACATGGTCTCCGAATACTCAAAAAGCCGCACCGTCATCATCTGCTCGAACCTGTACCAGGTCGAGTCGGGATTCTGCAAGGCAACCATTTCCATAGAAGATTATAAATAACCCTGTCACCCTGTCACCCTGTTACCCTGTCACCCTGTCACCTTATTTAAAAAATTTCCCTACCTTTGCACTCCCAAACCGATAACCATCTTACTGAGAATTCTTTATGGCAACAACTGCAGACATCCGGAATGGCCTCGTGATCGATTTCAACAACGATCTTTACACCATCGTGGAGTTCCAGCATGTGAAACCGGGCAAAGGCTCCGCGTTTATCCGCACCAAACTGAAGAGCCTGAAAACCGGCCGCGTGATCCCCAACACCTTTGATTCCGGCGAACGGATCGAGATCGCCCGCGTGGAACGCCGCAAGTACCAGTACCTTTACAAGGACGATTCGGGGTACCACTTTATGCACAACGAAACGTTTGAACAGTTCTTCCTGGCCGAGGAGCTGATCAACGCCCCCCAGTTCCTGAAAGAGGGCCAGGAAGTGGAAATCGTGTTCCATGCCGATACCGAAACCCCGCTGACCTGCGACCTGCCCCCATTCGTGGAACTGAAAGTCACCTACACCGAACCCGGGCTTCGCGGCAACACCGCCACAAACACCCTGAAGGACTGCACCCTGGAGACCGGCGCCCACGTGAAGATCCCGCTGTTCATCGAGACAGGCGAGATCATCCGGGTTGATACGAGAACCGGGGATTATTCGGAACGGGTGAAGGGCTGATGCCGGATGTCGGATGTTGGATATTGGATAGTGACTTATACCCAAACTGTTAAACATAAATGAAATTTCCCTCACCTTTAACTCTTCAAGAAGTCGCTTCGATGCTGAATGCCCGGTTTGACGGCGACCCGGATTTTCCCGTACTCGGACTGAATGAGATCCACATGGTGGAAACCGGCGACATCACCTTCGTCGATCATCCCAAATATTACGACAAGGCGCTGAACTCACCCGCAACCATTGTCATCATCAACAAGGAGGTGGAGCGGCCTGACGGCAAGGCGCTGATCATTTCCGACCACCCGTTCGACGACTATGTGTTCCTGGCCCGCAGGTACCGGCCCTTCGAGCCGGCTTCGGCAATGATCAGCCCGACGGCAACGATCGGGGAAGGAACCGTGATCCAGCCCGGCGCTTTCATCGGGAATCATGTGGTCATCGGAAAGAACAGCATCATCCACGCCAACGCCAGCGTGTACGATCATACGGTCATCGGGGATCATGTAATCATCCATTCCAGCGCGGTCATCGGGGCCGATGCCTACTACTTCCAGCGCCGACCGGAGGGGTACAAGAAACTGGAATCCTGCGGGCGGACGGTGATTGAGGACCATGTGGAGATCGGGGCCTGCACCGCGGTCGACCGCGGGGTTTCAGGGGATACCCTCATCGGCCTGGGGACCAAGATCGACAACCATGTGCAGGTCGAGCACGACACCCACATTGGGAAACACTGCCTCATCGGCGCCCATTGCGCGATCGCAGGGGTCACCATCATTGAGGACGACGTCATTTTATGGGCCCGCGTCTCCGTGAACAAAGACCTCGTGATCGGCGCCAAAGCCATTGTTTTCGCCATGTCGGGCGTGGACAAGTCCCTGGAAGGGGGCAAGAAATACTGGGGGGTGCCGGCGGAAGAATCACGCAAGAAATGGAAGGAGCTTGCAAGTCTCAGGAAACTGGCTGCCGAAGCGGGCAACGGGATCAACGGCGAGAACGGCTCAGAAGAGCTTTAGGCCTTCCCCTCCTCATTTCCCGTCTTTAATTTCAGGCTGTAGAGGTTCATCGAGACCAGCATCGCGATGAATCCCCAAACAGGGATCGACGCTTTATCCGTATCCAGGAAATTGTTCATCAGCCCGTGCAGGAAGTAGGTGATCAGTCCGAGCGTGATCGCCAGGCTGAGGACGCGGACCTCGCGCGTATCCGCCCTCCGGTAATTTCTCATCCCGATCACGATCATCGTAATGACAATGACCACCACGATGAGCATGCCTGCCATGCCCTCCTCGGCCAGGGGGCCGATGTATTCGCTGTGCGCGTTTCCGCGGTCACCCGCGTTGGTACTGATCATCGTTTTCTCCTGCGAGAGCTGGAACGGGGCGTATTCAAACTGATAGGTGCCCGGCCCGAACCCGAATACGGGACGCTCCTGGTACATGCGGATGGCCGACTGCCATCGGTTGATCCGTTCCAGGTTGGAGGCGTCGGTGGAGATATTGGAGATCGACTGAACATGCTCAATAAAGTTGCCGCTCGTCCCCTGCTTGTTCTTTTCAAGCACATCAAAGATCTCATTCTGGAAGATATAGAAGATGAACGAGAACATGATGATCGCAGTGGCGATCCATTTGAACCGGATCCTGAACAGTACGATAAGATAGACGGCAAAGGCCATGACCAGGCTGATCCACGCGGCGCGTGAATAAGAAAGGAAGAGCGCAACCAGGAGAATAACGAGGACGATGAAGGCGAAGAACCGGCCGGTCCTGGAGTATTCGCGGCTGAACGAAAAGGCGGCGAAGACCGGGATGAACAGGGTCAGGATCGCGCCGTAAACGGTATGGTCATTGTAAAACGGGCTCATCACCCAGTGGCCCGCTTCTTCGTCGAAGCCCAGCTGGTAATGCTGGTAAATGGTATAGAAGATCACGCCCGTCAGCGGAATGGCATAGAGCCAGAGGAACAGCCGGATATTCCGGATGTTCTTAAAGAGAGGGATCGCCATGAAGAACATCGGAACCACGAACCAGAGGCGGGAGAGCAAATATTTGAACGACACCAGGGGGATCTGGCTGGTGATCGAGGTCACGAGCATCCAGGCAAGCTGGATCAGGACGAGCACGGATAGCGGGTGCTTCCAGATGCGGGGATCCACATCGTTGTGGTAGAACAGCTTCAGGACGAACATCACCAGGACCCCGAAAAGCAGCGGCTCCGTGGGGATCGAGATGCCCGCCCCCAGCTCGAACTGGACCACGTTCACGGCGACGGGCGTCAGGCCGACGATCAACAACAGGATGATATCCAGCCGGTAGAAATAGACCCAGAGCATCACCAGGAGCACGGGCAGCATGAGCGACCAGTAAATGTCCTTGACGATCAGGTAGGCATTCAGGGCCACGTAAGCAATGCTGAGGAGATACACCAGGGGAACCTTGTATTTCTCCAGCACTTCCCGGAGGTCATATTTCGGCAGGTAGTTAAGCATCGTTGCCGGGCAGGGGTCTTACGGTTCTACCTTTTTCAATGGTTCCGATGACGATGATGGAGAGGAACATGACGGCGACCAGCGATCCGACCACGATCAGCCAGCGGATGGGATAATCCTTTTTATCGGCCGGATAGGGACGGGTGAGGACATTCACGAACGTATAATTGCGGTTATAATCGAGCAGGGCGCGGTCATAATCGAGCTTGAACACCGTATATCCCTCGGACTCAGCGGTCATCATCTCTTCGATCAGTTTCATTTCGCCTCCCTTTTCCTCCAGTGCTTTCCTGTATTTCTGGGCTTCCGCCATCCGGGCGGCCCCTCCTGTACCGAGAATGGCCCGCATCACCTCGCGGGTTTGTCCCTGGTAGTCCATCAGACCGTAGTTTAACCCGAGCGCTTTCGCACGTTCAGCCAGGGAATCCAGGCTTTTTTTCTTGTAAGCCACGATCTCTTCGTAATTGGTCACCACTTCCCGGAATTTTTCCTTGTGCAGGGATCTCACTTTGGTATTGTAGAACTGCAGCATGGCATTCACGATGTCGCAGGCCATCCGGGGGTCGGGATCCCAAACCTGGATGGAGACGGCTTCGTAGGGGGTTTTTGTGATCTTGACCCGCTGTCCGAAATAGAAGTCCATGGTGCTCATGAAAAACTTATAGTTGGAATCGAGCTTCCAGTGCCGGGCCAGGTTGAATTTCATGACCACGCTGTCGCGGATGTCCCTCGATTGCATCATCTGCACCATCTGTTCCGTTTCATTTTCGTCGGAGTATGGTGAAATGTTCGACGGGTAGACCACCGCGTAGGATTTGTACAGGGGGGTGATGACCAGCGGGCTGGAGATGAATGCCGAAACGATGACGGTCACGACGACGATGACGGCCAGGTGCCATTTCCATTTTAACAGGATGTCGAGAATGTGTTTACTGTTAAAGAAATTATCCATGGGTTTTCTGTTTTTTCCTGGTTTCTGTGATTGATTTCTTTACGATTGTCCAAGCTGGAATTGTTTCCTTGCGTTCTCTGCGGATATCTTTTCCATGACCATGATGACGATGATGGCGAGAAAGAGGGCCGACAGCGTGGAAACGACGAGGATCAGCCACCGGATGGGATAGGACTTCCGTTCGGCCTTGAAGGCGTCGCTGACGATAAATTTCTGGGGGATCCGCTCATTGGCTTCCACCCGGGCTTCCTTTAGTTTGGACTGGAGCAGGGTGAGCTGTTCGGTTTTGAATTCGAGGGCATTTTTCAGCGACATGTAGATCCCGCCGTATTTACCCAATACGTCGAGTTTCTTCTGGAGGGCGGCCTGGGCGGTCCTGTTCCCGTTCATGACCGAGATGGCCATTTGCTGGTTCAGCACCTGCGACTGGTATTCCACGTCATTTACGCCCAGTTCACCGAGGGTGACCAGGGAGTCCACGATCACCTGCATCTCGGCCTGGAGGGATCTGTATTCATCATCCACGATCCGGAGGCCCTGGACAGCCCGCTGGTGCTGCATATTATTCTTGACGGTATCGAGCAGTTCCGCGATATTATTGGCGATGTCGGCAGCCATTTGGGGATCCTGGTCGAAGACGGTGATCTGCACAGCCATGAACTGCGTACGGCGGAATTTGATATTCCGTTCGTATTCATCGAAGAGCCGGGAGTATTTGTAACGGGATGTGGAATCGATCCCATAATGTTCCATCAGGTTGAATTTTGAAATGATGCGGTCCCTGATCTTGTTCGAATTCAGGATCTGCATCAGCTGCTCCGCCTGCTCATCTTCCCCGAACGCCACCAGGTCCTGCCCCTTGGCCTGCTGGTCGCTGAGCAGGGCTTTTGATACGGAGTTCGTACCGGCTGGAAACAGGATCACGGTTGACTTGTATTTGGGTGTGATGAACCATGGAAGGGAGAAAAACCAGGATCCTGCAAGCGCCACAGCCATTACGATGAGCAATGGTTTGCGCCACTTGTACAGGAACACCACCATGTTGGAAGAGTCGAAACTTGTCTCCCGCTTTGTCTCATGGGTCATATCGAAGGGATGAAAATTTCGCCAAAGGTAGGGAAATTAACAGAATTAACAAATCCGGAGGCCTCCGGCCGGAGGTCACCGGTCGCTCCGGAGTATGTTCATCAGCGACTTCAGGCTCAGGAGCCGGAGGGCGACGGCGAGGAGGAAGGAAAAGAGGACGGCCAGCGTGAAACCGGGCAGCCAGGAAAGCCTGGCGGAAAGCCCCGGGAGGTCGAGCGTCATCTTCAGGGAGATGTAATTGAAGAACGTCACACCTCCGGCGTACGCGAGGAGGGTGAACAGGTACCGGTAGCTGACGTTGAACCGGAAGATCTTCATCACGATCGCCACCTGCAGGATGGCCGTCACGCATTGCGTCAGCAGGCTGGCATAGGCGGAACCTTCGGCCAGCAGTTTCGGGATCAGCCAGAAGTTCATCCCGAGGTTGATCAGGAGCCCGGCCAGCGAAATGATGTTCAGCTCCTTCAGGCTGCCGTTCGCGGTGAGCAGGGTCCCAAAGATATACGTTGTTGAAACGGCCATGAATCCCAGCATAAGCACGCGGAAGACCTGGGCCGATTCCAGTTTGTGCGACTCATAGAGCAGGTCCATCAGCTGGTAACTGTAAAAGAAGGATCCTGCCGAAACGATGATCGCCACGGTAATGATCAGCGTGAAGGAGAGTTTCAGCATCTCCCGGACCGATTCCTTCCGTTTGATCATTTTCGAGAAGATGGGGATGAGCAACACGGAGAAGAGGAAGGCGATCATGTTGGCCGCGTCAAGCAGACGGAAGCCGGAAGCGTAGATCCCGGCCTGCTCCGTACCCACCGGTTCCGGGAGCAGCTTGTCGATCATGACCGGGTCGAGCCGGTTGTACAGGGACATCAACAGAACCATCAGGGCGAACGGGAAACTTTGCTTCATGATCATCAGGAAGAACGGCCAGTTCCAGCGGGGCCTCCGGAAATGCGCCTTCTTGATCACGATCACCAGGGCCGTGAGGGCCGTGAGCAGGTAGGCTGCGGTCTGGCTGTACACGAACCACTCGATCCGGAACGGGGCTCTGATGACGTGGCCCCATAACAGCAAGCTGCAGAACAGGATCATCAGGAGCCGGTCGAGCACGGACAGGAAACTGTCGGTCTTAAACAGCAGCAGTCCCGAAATGTTCGACCGCAGGTAGAGGACCAGCGAGATCAGGAACTGGTTTAAGCCCAGCAGACCAAGCAATTTCAGCCGGTCGCCGCTGTAACCCAGGATCAGCGCCACACAGAAGGTGACCAGGAAATAGACGATCCCGAGCAGGATCTTCATGGTGATGATCCCGGAAAAATGCTTGTTGAGCAGGTGGTTGTTCTGAGCGATATTCCGGTTATTGAAATTAGTGATGCCCAGGTCGAGCAGGATATTGAACAGGAACGAAAAGTTGAACACCACGAAATAAAATCCGAATTCCGTGGGGCCGACCGTATTCTGCACGGTACGATCGATCCCGAAGATCCAGAACGGCTTGACCAGCAGATTCAGGAAGAGGAGGAGGCCCAGGTTGGTGAGAAATTTCCTCTGCATGTAAGGGAGAATTCCGGAAATATTTTGATATTTGCCACAAAGTTAAAAAAATATCACCTATGCCTTGCCGGCTCAGGTATTCTTTTCCGGCGGGCTGTCTAGTCGTACTGGGAAATGAAAATTGCGGTCAACACACGATTATTGCTCAAGGACAAGCTGGAAGGGATCGGTTGGTTCACCTATGAATCGCTGAAACGGATCACGACGCAGCATCCGGAGCATGAATTCATCTTCATCTTCGACCGGAAATTCAACGACGAATTCATCTTTTCAGACAATGTCACGCCGGTGATCCTGTTCCCGCAGGCCCGGCACCCGTTCCTTTACTGCTGGTGGTTCGACCGTTCGATCCCCCGGCTGCTGAACAAACTGCAGCCCGACCTGTTCCTGTCGCCCGACGGGTTCCTGCCCTCACATCCGAAAACCAGGACGCTGGCCGTATTCCATGACCTCAATTTCGAGCATTACCCGGAAGACCTGCCGTTTCTGACCCGAACATACTATCGGCATTATTTCCCGAAATTCGCGCAAAGCGCCACCCGCATCGCCACGGTATCGGAATATTCCAAGCAGGACATCATCCGCCAGTACCGCGTGCCTGCCGACAAGATCGATGTGGTGTACGATGGCGCCAGCGAGTCGTTCCATCCGCTGACCAAAGACGAGAAACTGGTTACCTTGCAGCACTATACTGACGGTAAACCCTACTTTGTGTTCATCGGATCTCTCCACCCCCGGAAAAACCTGGCCAACCTGTTCACCGCCTTCGACCTCTTCAAGAAAGCCAACCCTTCAGATGTCCAGCTCGTGATCGTCGGCGCGCGGAAATGGTGGACCTCGGAGATCGACCAGGCCTTCCAGCGGATGAACTTCTCCAACGACGTGATCTTCACCGGGCGATTGACTCCAGATCACCTGCACATGGTGCTCGGCTCGGCCCTGGGTCTCGCCTATGTGAGCTACTTCGAAGGATTCGGCATCCCGATCGTCGAAGCCTTCCGGTGCGGGACGCCGGTGATCACTTCCAGCGTGACCTCCATGCCCGAAGTGGCCGGCGAAGCGGCCCTGCTGGTCAATCCCTTCGACCCGGAATCCATCGCGGTCGCCATGTACAAGATCTACCAGTACGAAACCCTTCGAAATGAGCTGGGAGAACGGGGCTACCAGCGAAAAGACCTGTTCACGTGGCAAAAGACCGCTGACAGGCTGTGGGAATCCATTGAAAAAACCATCAAAGCCGGCTGACCGATGAACATTCTGCTGCTGGGATCGGGCGGAAGGGAACATGCCATCGCCTGGAAAATCGCACAAAGTCCCTCCCTGGAACGATTGTTCATTGCCCCCGGCAACGCAGGCACAGCGGCCACCGGGACCAACCTCCCCGTTTCACCGAATGACTTCCCGGCTGTCAAACAGGCCTGCCTTGAATACCGCGTCGACATGCTGGTCGTGGGCCCGGAGGAACCACTCGTGAGAGGGATCCATGATTTCTTCCTGGCCGACCCGGAGATCCGGCATATTCCTGTGATCGGTCCGACAAAGGAAGGCGCCCGGCTGGAAGGCAGTAAGGATTTCGCCAAGGAGTTCATGACCCGTCACGGGATCCCGACTGCCACCTACCGCACCTTCACGAAAGCATCACTGGCTGTAGGGATCCGTTTCCTGGACACCTGTTCCCCTCCCCTGGTCCTGAAAGCCGACGGGCTGGCAGCCGGAAAAGGCGTAATGATCTGCCGGACGCGTGAGGAAGCTGCCGCAGAGCTGACCGCCATGCTCGACGGCGCCCGTTTCGGCGAAGCATCGAGCAAAGTGGTCATCGAGCAGTTCCTGGAAGGCATCGAACTCTCCGCATTCATTATCAC
Organism: Bacteroidales bacterium; assembly: GCA_036796175.1. Taxonomy (GTDB): domain Bacteria; phylum Bacteroidota; class Bacteroidia; order Bacteroidales; family FEN-979; genus DAIRDK01. The sequence continues at coordinate 11,533 of DAIRDK010000042.1, forward strand.
CGACGGCCTGACTTACCGGATCCTGCCCGAAGCAAAAGATTACAAGAAAATCGGGGAAGGAGATACCGGGCCCAATACGGGCGGCATGGGTTCCGTATCCCCGGTTCCGTTTGCCCGCGGTCCTTTCCTGGAGAAAGTGGAACAGCGGGTGATCATTCCCACTATGGAGGGCTTGAAAGCGGAAGGAATCCGTTACCGGGGGTTCATCTTTTTCGGCCTGATGAACGTCCAGGGCGATCCCTACGTGATCGAGTACAACTGCCGGCTGGGCGATCCCGAAACCGAATCGGTCCTGCCACGAATCCGCAACGACTTTGTCGCCCTGCTCAAATCCGCGGCCGACGGCACCCTGGACCGGATCACCCTCGAAACCGACCCGGTCACCTACGCCAGCGTGATGCTGGTGTCAGCCGGATATCCTGACAAATACGAAAAAGGCAAACGGATCAGCGGCCTGGACCGGGCTGCGGGAAGCTTGCTGTTCCATGCGGGCACCGCCTTCGACAGCGAAGGACAGGTGATCACCAGTGGCGGCCGGGTGATCTCGGTCACGTCCCCGGGCGCGGACCTGAACGAGGCCCTCGGCCTTTCTTACGCCAATGCACCGGTGATCACTTTCGACGGAAAGTACTACCGGTCGGATATCGGTTTTGACCTTTAAACGGATACGAAGTGCTGGTCAGATTTTTCCGGTCGAGTTTCGCGGGGCAGTACATTGCCGCCGGCGTCTTCGCGGCAGTCCTCTGGGCGTTCGTCCTCCCGGCTCCTCCGCCCATGCCCGAACCATCAGGACCGGTCATACTCTACCAGCTGCTTTACCGACTGCTTTCGGGATACCCGCTTGTTGCGTCGGTCGCCGGATTCTTCGTCATGCTTGTGTCGGCATTCTGGGTGAACCTGCTGTTCTCGAAGCACGAACTCATCACGAAGAACTCTTCATTTGCCGCTTTCCTGTTCATTGTCCTCTCCTGCTGGCATCCCTCGCTGATGACACTGACTCCCGTCAACCTGTCGGTGCTTTTTTTCCTTTCGGTCATCCAGTCAATGCTCCTGGCCTATAACCGGCCTGAACCCGTTGATCTCACGTTTTCCGCTGGGTTCATGATCATGGCGGCTTCCTTTATTTACATCCCCTCGTTATTTTTTTACGGTTTCCTGCAGACCACATTCCTGGTATACCGCACGGTCAAATGGAGGGAATGGATGGGTTCCTTTATCGGGTTGTTCACGCCCCTGCTGTTCATGGCCGTTTACTGGTTCTGGACCGACCGGTTCGTGGAAGTCATTACCGAATACGGCCGGTATTTCTCGACGTTCCTGTTCCGGAATCCTTGGAGTGATGCCGGTCTTTGGGTTCCTGCCCTCTTTTTCCTGGTCCTTACCCTGGCTGGTTTCAGCTTTAATTTCTCCCATCTCCAGGAAAAGACCGTTGAGACCCGGAAGAAGATGCTCCTGCTGATCTGGCTGGCCGTCTGGACCCTGATCACAAGCCTCTATGCGGGACCGCTCCTGGTGTGCCATTCCCTCCTGGCCGTTCCCGCCATCGTCCCCTTCATCTCGAACCTTTACCTGACCAGGAAAAGAACCTTATGGTGGGAACTCTTCCTGTGGGCCTTCATCCTGGTGATTGGCGTGAACCTGGCTTTAAACCTGATCTCCTGAATGCTCAAGCCGCACTATAGCCGTCATTTGGTGGAAGCCGGTTGCGACGAAGCCGGCCGGGGATGTCTTGCCGGACCGGTGTTTGCTGCGGCCGTTATCCTGCCCCGGAACTACCGCAATTCGTTCCTGAACGATTCCAAGCAGCTCTCCCGCAGGAAACGGGATGAACTCAGGCAAGAGATCGAGCGAACCGCTGTCTCCTGGGGAGTAGCGAGTGCCAGTGCCGCCGAGATCGACGGGATCAATATCCTGAATGCCTCGATCCTGGCCATGCACCGGGCCATTGCACTGCTGGGCCCGGTCCCCGGGTTGCTGCTGATCGACGGGAACCGCTTTCATGCGTTCCGGGACATCGAACACCGCTGCATCGTCGGCGGGGATGCCGCGTACCTTTCGATAGCGGCCGCGTCGATCCTCGCCAAAACATACCGGGATGATTACATGGAGCTCCTGGCGACGGGTTTTCCCGCCTATGACTGGGACCGGAACAAGGGATATCCGACCCCTGGCCACAAAGCGGCGATCCGAAGGCACGGGACCACGATCCACCACAGGCTTACCTTTCATCCGTCGGAACAACTTACCTTTGCATTCGATTAACGTAGAAGAACGATGAAGGCATTCCGGCTAGCCTCGATCATCCTGCTGAGCGTCGTCCTGCTGACAGGCGTACCCTATTTCGGCTACATCCTCTACCAGAAGATCAGCAAGCCCTCATCGCAGCCGCTGGATGCGGTACCGGAGAAAGCGGCCCTGGTCATCCGGATCAACAACCCGGCCACGCTTTACGAAGACCTGGACAAATCCAACCTGATCTGGAAAGAGATCTCGTCCTACCCCGGGATCTCCACCCTCAGGGACGATCTGCGAAGGCTGGATTCATTGACGCAGACAGACCGGAATATCCGGAGGCTGGTCAAAGACAACCCGGTTTATATCACCCTTTCGCTGACCGGGAGGAGCGAATTCGGACTGATGTACCTGGCCCAGGCAGGCTATGACCTGAATCCGGGACGCATCACCGGGTTCCTCCAAGCGCACTTCCCTGGAAAGAATGTCGTGATCCAGACCCCCTATTCCTCCACGAAGATCATCCGCTTTCATCCGGAAGGACAAAAAGAACCCGTGTTCCTTTCCGTCAGCAAGGGCGTATTCATCATGAGCCGGTATGCCAACCTGGTGAAGAAGGCGATCGACCGCCTTTCCCTGAACTACATTCCCGGCACCGCCACCGGCTTCCGGTCGATCGAAGCCATGGCCGGCGACCGCACCGATGCGAACGTGTTTGCCAATATCCCCTATCTGTCACTCTCCCTGTGGAAACTTGCATCGGAGGAGACCAAACGCGACCTGGTCAGGCTTGCACGTTTTGCCGACTGGTGCGCCCTCGACGTGATCATCCGGAAAGACGAACTGCTGCTCAGCGGGTACACGCTGGCGACCGACAGCACCTATTACACCCTGGCCCTCTATTCGCCGCAAAAGCCCCAGCCTGTGGATGCGGTCGGCATTCTTCCTGACAATGTGACTTCGTTCACCCTCTTCTCCCTGGAAAACCTGGGTTGGTATGTGACCGACCTGCGGTTGCGGGAGCGCAGGCTGGAATCCCCCACCGAACCGGGCAGCCTGAGCCGGTTCAATGCAAGTCACCGATTGCGGCTCGAATCCTATTTCCTTCCCTGGACCCTCAACCAGTTCTGTTTTGCCATGGCCGGCACCAACGACCCGAATGAAGCTTCTTATCCGATCATCGCCATCCAGCACAACCACCCCGATTCCTCCCTGAGTTACCTGAAATCACTGGCCCTGGCGACAGGGATGAAAACCGATTCAGTAACCTATAACGAACAGACCATTTACCTGTGTGACCTGTCGGAACCGCTGAATGCCATTTTCGGAAATTTCCGGCCCGGCATCCGGGTCAACTGCTACATCCTCTTCGAAGGATACACGATCTTTGCCCGGTCGCCCCTCCACCTGGTTCAGCTGATCAATCATTACCGGTCGGGCACCACGCTGGTGAAAGAAAGAAGCTACCTCGACATCAGCGAAAACATCTCCGGATCTTCCAACATCTTTTTCTATTGCCGGCCTGGAACCACCCTGATGGCCCCGCCATCGCTGTTCAGCGAAGCGCTGGGGAACTACATGCGCAAGATCGCCGATTCGATCCCCAAATTCGAAGCCATGTCGGTCCAGGTCACAAACCGGGAAGACCGATTCTATACAAACCTATCCCTTCGATTCAACCCCAACCTGAGTAACGAGGGACCGCTGGCCTGGCAGACCACGCTCGACACCACGGTGACGGGCGTCCCGCAGATCATCACGCGAAACGGCCGTGGAGACCAGGCGCTGC
>DAIRDK010000043.1:0-15514 GCA_036796175.1 Bacteroidales bacterium
AATGCCGGGAGTTTCCCTGCAGGAGATTATCAATGGGACGCTTCGGTGATGGTGGGGAACAACAAATATGCGAAGACCGGACAGTTTGTTATTGCTCCCATCAACCTGGAAGCCCTCAGTGTGGTGGCCGACCGACAGCTTATGTCGCAGATCGCAGCTTCGCACGACGGAACCGTAACGACTCCCGATGACATGAAAACGTTGACTGACCAGCTGCTATCACGACGGGATATTGCATCGGTCTCACACTATAGCAAGCGGTTCAGCGACCTGGCCGGCAACATCTGGCTGTTTCTGTTGATCCTGGCGCTTCTCGCGGTCGAATGGGCCGTCAGGAAAAGATCGGGGATGTGAAACCATCTGCAATGAGCAATGAGCAATGAGCAATTGGCTATGGGCGGGATGTTTCTGATCATTATTCTTGCGATCATCGTGCTTGATTATGCGCTGGAACGACTTCTGGAGTACCTGAACATGACCCGCATGTCCGAAGAGCTTCCGGAAGAACTGTCAGGCATCTATGATCCCGGGCGTTACAGGAAATCCCAGCAGTACCTTAAGACAAAATTGCGGTTCTCATCCATCACCTCGACGATTAATTTCTTGGTTGTCCTTGCGATCCTGTTGTCGGGCGGATTCGGCTGGTTCGATCAGATCCTGCGCCAGTACACGACCAGCCCGATCCTCTTGGCGCTGCTTTTCTTTGGATTTGTCGGATTAGGGGCTTCGATCCTGTCCACTCCCTTTGAAGCCTATGCGGTATTCGTCATCGAAGAACGATTCGGGTTTAATACCATGTCGGTTAAGACATTCATCCTGGACAAGCTGAAAGGGCTTGCTCTGGGCGGCCTGATCGGCGGGGGTTTGCTGGCCCTGGTGGTGTGGATCTACGGTACGACCGGGAGCTGGTTCTGGCTTTTGGTTTGGGGAGTGGCAACGGCGTTCATGGTATTCATGGCCATGTTCTATTCGAATCTCATCGTGCCGCTCTTCAACAAACAGCGGCCGTTGGATGCGGGGATCCTGCGTGATACCATCGAGTCCTTTGCCGGCAAGGTTGGTTTCCGGTTAAAGAATATTTATGTGATCGACGGATCAAAACGGTCAACCAAGGCGAATGCCTATTTCACAGGGCTGGGCGCAAAGAAACGAATCGTCCTGTACGATACCCTGATCCATGATCATACGACAGAAGAGCTGGTCGCTGTTCTCGCCCATGAGATCGGGCACTATAAGAAGAGACATACCACCTTGGGACTCATCGTATCGGTCCTGCAGACCGGGTTGATGCTCTTTATCCTGTCGCTCTTCATTCAACCCGGAAGTGCGCTTTCGACAGGTCTTTGCCAGTCTCTCGCAGGATGGTCTGGCCTCTCAGTCCCGATGAGTTTTCACCTGGGCATCCTGGCCTTCGGTATCCTCTACAGCCCGCTGTCGACAGTCATCGGGCTGCTCGAGAACAGCCTCTCCAGGCATCATGAATATGCGGCTGATCATTATGCCGGCTTCAATTACGATCCTGAGGCTTTGATGGAAGCATTAAAAAAACTTTCCGTTAATAACCTGAGCAACCTCAGGCCGCATCCCGCCTACGTATTCTTTTACTATTCACATCCTCCCTTGTTGCAGAGACTGGATGCCCTGAGAGTCCTTTGCAGGTGACTCAAGTTTTACAAATCCTTTTTGGTTACCACCAGGTAAACGATTCCGAGCAGGACAACGGCATATCCTATCGGGATCAGCACGGATCCAAGGCTTACCGTGGATTGGATCTGGAAGTTCAGCACCCCCATGAGTTTGGGAATGGCCGGGTATTCGGCAATGCGGATCACGGAGTTTACAGGAAGATACGTATAGATCTTATTCTCGAACATGAACGGCGCCTTCAGCAGGAAGTAAAGGATCGGTTCGATAATGATGGTATATAGCGTGAACAGGGCGATGGAAAGTCCCGTGTTCCGCAGCAGGAATCCGAAGAAGAACGCCAGGCAGAGGAAAGTCAGGATCTGGACGAAGAAGCCCGGGATAAAGACAAATTTATGGAAGACCGATCCGATTCCCTGCAGGTCGGTATGCGTGATCCCGAGAATGAACGTAACGATAGCGAGAACGAGGGTTACAGCAAACGAGATCATGACGATCACCAGGAATTTTGAGACCAGGAATTCCATCCGGCTCATTCCATTGATGATATTCTGGCGGATTGTCTTGTTGGCGAATTCGTTCGTGATCAGGATAATGACCAGGATGGCCGGGAAGATCAGCACGAACCGGATGCTTGAGAAAAAGGCGAGATTCTGCCAGATGTCGGGGAAGGTGTAAAGGACCGCCTTCGGCAATGGAATAGGCAACCGTTCATTGATATCGGAAACCATCGAGTTGATCATGAACTCGGCGAGCAGGATACCGAGGGACAGGAACAGGAAATAAAGCCCGATGATGATCCAGAACGTTTTATAGGTCAGGATCTTTTTTAATTCTATGTTAAGCAGCCGGATCATGTGTTGTCCTGTAATAGTTCAAGAAAATGTTGTTCTAGGCTTCTCTTGCGGTCGGCGAGATGAGATAGTACGATCCCATGAGCGTGCATGAATTCGTTGATCTCACGGGGTGTGACTTCCCCGGTGAAATAGGCCAGGCAGATCTCATCGTTGACCGCCACAGATTTGAAACGCGGGTGCCTGGCAAGTGCTTCTGCCAGCTGCTTATGATCTGCCGAAGCGACTTCGATGCAGTCGGAAACCGAAAGGACTTTGCTTACTTCTCCCGAAAAGAGTTTGTTCCCTTTGTTCAGGACTGCGACATGGGAGCAGATTTTCTGTACCTCATCCAGCAGGTGACTGGCGAGTATGATCGTAATCCCTTCCGAGGCAACCCGCAGGATGATCTCGCGCATTTGTGCGATGCCCTGCGGATCCAGCCCGTTGGTGGGTTCATCGAGGATCATGACGTCAGGGCTGCCCAGCATGGCAGAAGCCACCGCCAGCCGTTGGCGCATGCCGAATGAGAACGTCCTGAATTTGCTGTGGCGCCGTTCGGCAAGCGAAACGACATGCAGCACGCGGTCGATGTCTTCGTGCCCGTGTCCCTTGATATCAGCAACGATCCGCAGGTTCATCTCCGCGCTGAGATACGGAAAGAAATTCGGGGTTTCGATCACGGCGCCGATCTGTTTCCGACTCTCCTTCCCGGGTTTTTGTCCGAACCACTCAAATGAGCCGCTGTCGGGTGTCACCAGGTCGAGGACCATGCCCAGAGTCGTGCTTTTACCGCTTCCGTTGGGGCCCAGGAGGCCGAACACCTGGCCCCTGCCGATCTCCACGTCCAGGTGGTTGACAGCCTGAATCTTTCCGTAGCGTTTCGACAGGCCTTTGATGGTTAATATGGGTTCCATTGAGGTTGATTGACCGGGTTGACGATTGAAGTCGCCCGTAAATGATGTTTAGACGAGCAGTTATCTATTTTGTTACATGGATGCAGAAAGTAAAAAAACCGCCGGCCGTTTGTGCAACCCGGGATGCTCTCCTTTCCATTCCCCTGCGGTTTTCACGATCACCTGTTCCGTCTTGAGTGTCAGATCGACGGCCACGCAGATCCTGGTCCCCTTGTTGCAGGTTTCGGCCAGTGCTGACAACATCTGCCTGTTGCGGTAAGGAGTTTCGATGAAGATCTGGGTATGGCCGGATTCCCTGGCGCAGCGTTCAATCTCGCGGATCTTCCTGATTCGTTCCGACCGGTCGATCGGCAGGTAGCCATGGAACGTAAAACCTTGTCCGTTGAACCCGGATGCCATCAGCGCCAGCAGGATGGATGAAGGCCCGACCAGCGGGATCACCCGTATACCAAGCTGGTGGGCGGCTTCGACGATGGCCGAGCCGGGATCTGCAACACACGGTACACCCGCTTCGGAGAGCAGCCCGATGTCGTTCCCGAGCAGTGCGGGTTCGAGGTAGGCGAGGAGGTGGTCGTTTTTGGAGTGTTCATTGAAGACCTGTATGTCGGTCTCGCAGAAGTCGGTTGTAAATCCTGCTTTCCGCAGCATGCGCCGGGCTGTTGATGCTTCTTCCGCGATGAAATGGCGAAGTCCTTTCAGGATCCTGAAGGTCTCTGCAGGCAGGACGGCCGCAGGATCGGAGTCACCCAGCAAAGCCGGTACCAGGTAAAGGATTCCTTTTTTCATTTTTTGATCCATGGAAGAGTATCCAGGTCTGCGTTACCTCCTGAGAGGATGATCCCGACGCGTTTTTTCCGGATTTGGGACGGATGTTCCAGCAGGGCTGCCAGGGGAACCGCTGCCGAAGGTTCTACAAGGATCTTCATCCGTTCCCAGATCAGCCGCATGGCTGCAACGATTGATTCTTCGCTGCACGTGATGATATCGTGGACATATTCCAGGATGATAGGAAACGTGATGCTCCCGAGTGAGGTCCTGAGCCCGTCGGCGATGGTTTGAGGGTTAACGGAAGGGATGAACGTCTTTTGCCGGAATGACCGGGCGGCATCATTTGCCATTTCAGGTTCCGCAGCGATCACGAGGGTGCCGGGAGAGAAGTAGCGGGAGGAAAGAGCGGTCCCGCTCAGCAGTCCCCCGCCGCCGACCGGGGCCATCAGGATATCGAACGGTCCCTGCTCTTCGATCATCTCCATGGCGGCTGTTGCCTGTCCGGCGATGATCTGCAGGTTGTTGTAGGGATGGATCTCGATGGCTCCGGTTTGCGCCTGTATTTCTGCCAGCGTGGATTCCCTGGAAGCGAGGTTGGGTTCGCAGAAGGTCACGATGCCGCCGTATCCTTTTACGGCCTCTACTTTAACCCGGCTGGAATTGGAAGGCATCACGATATACGCCTGGGTGCCTGCCAGGGCCGCTGCACGGGAGAGGGCCTGTGCATGGTTGCCTGACGAGTGTGTACAGACCCCTTTTTGCAAATCCCCGGGGGTCATCGAGAATACCGCATTGGTGGCCCCTCGTGCCTTGAAGGCGCCGACTTTTTGAAAATTCTCGCATTTAAAATAGAAGGTGGAATCCAGCATGCGGTTAATGGATTCGCAGGATAGCAGGGGAGTGCGGTGAACCTTGCCGGCGATCCGTGTGGAGGCTGCCCGGATCTCTTCAGGTGATGGGGTAATGATAGGAAGTTCAATCATGATCCCTGCGTGCTGATTGGGCGATTTGATCACAGGCCTGGTCGAGTTGCAGGAAGACTCGTTCGAAGGCTCCATACCCGTCGTAGTAAGGATCCGGAACGGGCTTGTTCTTTCCCGGATAGACCGTGTTCATGGTGAAATCGACCTTGGCCTCATCGGCCTCGTTGCGGGCCAGTCTCATGACATTCTGGTAATGCCAGTTGTCCATGACATAGATCTTGTCGAAATGATCGAAGTCCTTCACAGTGAACAGACGCGCCATATGATCCGAGATGTTGATGCCGTGTTCATGTGCGACACGTCGTGCGCGTTCATCCGGCATATCGCCGATATGGAATGGTTCGAATCCTGCTGAATCGACGAATCCCTGGATGCCGTAATCACGAAACTTTTGCCTGAGTATGCCTTCTGCGAGAGGTGACCTGCAGATGTTCCCCGTGCAAACGAAGAGGACTTTCATGAACCAGTCGGGATTAGATCTTGATTCGTTTGTCAAGTTCTTCGACAAACTGGCGGAACTGTTTATCTGTTTCAACCAGGTTATTGACGGTCCTGCAGGCGTGCAGCACGGTAGCGTGGTCTTTATTCCCGCAATGCAGGCCGATGGATGCGAGGGAAGCCTTGGTGTGTTTCTTTGAGAAGTACATGGAGAGCTGCCTGGCTTGCACGATCTCGCGTTTACGTGTTTTGGAGTGGATCAGGTCGACGGGAATATTGAAATAATCGCACACGACCTTTTGAATATAGTCGATGGAGATCTCGCGGGACGTGTTTTTGACAAACTTGTCGATCATTTGTTTGGCGAGATCGAGCGTGATCACTTTTTTATTCAGTGACGACTGGGCCAGCAGGGAGATGAGGGCCCCTTCGAGTTCCCTGATGTTGGTGTTGATGCTGTAGGCCAGGTATTCCACCACTTCTCCCGGGATTTCGATGCCGTCGTTGTACAGTTTTTTCTGCAGGATCGCGATCCTGGTCTCGAGGTCGGGAATCTGAAGGTCGGCTGATAGTCCCCATTTGAAGCGGGAAAGCAGGCGCGGCTCGATCCCTTTCATTTCAACCGGTGGCTTATCGGAGGTGAGGACGATCTGATTGCTTTTCTGGTGGAGGTGGTTGAAGATATGGAAGAAGACGTCCTGTGTTTTCTCTTTGCCGGCCAGGTTATGAATATCATCGATGATCAGGACATCGATCATCTGGTAGAAATGAATGAAATCATTCTGGTTATTGTTCTTGACGGAATCGATGAACTGGTTGATGAACTGGTCGGTGGTGACGTAAAGCACGGTCTTTTCCGGGAACAGTTGTTTCACATGGAGGCCGATGGCATGGGAAAGATGGGTTTTTCCAAGCCCGGTCTGGCTGTAAATGAGTAAAGGATTGAAGGCCGTTTTCCCGGGGTTGCTGGCTACTGCGAACCCGGCGGATCGGGCAAGGCGGTTGCAGTCCCCTTCGATAAAATTATCGAATGAATAGGTCTCGATCAGTTGCGAATTGACCTTGATCTTTTTCAGTCCCGGGATGATGAAGGGATTGGGGATTTCTTTTGATGTGCCTCTGTTCAGGTCAATGGGCATAGATACGGAAGGATTGGCGGTTGCTTTCTTTTCGGTCGTCGGAACGTTGATCGTGATTGGCCCGGGCTCTGTTTCGGAGTTGTCGATGATAATATTATACTCCAGGCGTCCTTCACTTCCCAATTCCTTCTTGATCGTTTTTTTCAGCAGTCCGATGTAATGTTCTTCGAGCCATTCGTAAAAGAACTGGCTGGGGACCTGGATGGTGAGAACATTGTCCTGAAGTTTAACCGGTCGGATAGGAAGGAACCATGTCTTGGAACTTTGGTAGTTAATATTGTCCTTAACGATCTTTAGGCAGTTTTCCCAAACTTCAATAACGTTCTTTTCCATTAACACAAAACCCTTAAGAATTGTACAACCGCTTTCTTTTACTATCTAACTGTGAATCAAGATACTGGGCCCTGTCCGCAAGCCAGAATCCCTGAAGGCGTTCCAGCGATTTTTGAATTAACAAAATTTTGAAAAAAAAGTTGAAATAAAAAATTTTTCGATGTTGATTATTAAAAAAAATATACCTAATTGGAACCGGAATACAGCAATAAAATGACCGCCTCTTTCCTCATAATCGGCTACAACAATTTGTTCTGTAACCGATTATCCTGAGGATAGTTTTCTTATTTTTACTATATCTAAATTCTAATTAACACGAATACAATAACATGCGAATATTGGAACATCCATTATTGAAACGTAGTCTTAATTGAGTTTTGAAAGGTTTGATTATCATAATACATATAAACATGTAGATATGATATTGTGTTTTGATAACCGGTGTTGAATTTCTTCCGACCTGGATTTTCTCACTGTGAATCTGATCGTGCACCGTTCTCCCGATTCGATGTGGAGGATGTTGACGCCACTGTCCTTCAGGATCCGCATCGCATCATTCATCTTCGGGTATTCAAAGACGATCTCCAGCGAATCCGTGATCAAGATCTCCACCTTCTCCGCGTGATCCAGCGCTTCAGAAGCCGCAGTTCGGTAAGCGTTGATCAACCCGGGTACACCCAGTTTCGTCCCGCCGAAATAACGCGTCACAACGACCAGCACATCCGACAATCCCCTGGAGAGGATCTGCCCGTGAATCGGCCGGCCTGCTGTACCTGAAGGTTCGCCGTCGTCGCTGTACCGGTACGTTTCACCTGTTTTCCCAAGCCGGTAAGCGAAACAGTGATGGTTGGCATCATAATACGCTTTCCGGATTTCTTCCAGTTTTCGTTTCACCTCTTCCTCGCTGGTGACGGGAACGGCCAAAGACAGGAACCGGCTGGCTTTTTCCCTGTACGATCCGTTGGATTCACCGGAAATGGAGATATAGGTGTCTATCGTTTCCATCATCCACGAAGGTACTTTTATTTTATTTTCGCAACATGGGAAACGGCACGAACACGATAAAAAAAATTGTGCAGGATTTGCGGAGCAGCCTTTCGGAATTATACGGCGAACGCGAAGCGATGCAACTGTCGGCCTTGCTGTTCAGGCACTACGCCGGATGGAACCGGGCCGATCTGCAGTTGAAGGAAAACGAAGAGATCGATCCTTCCCTTTGGCAGAAGATACGGGAGGCGCAAACCGAATTGATGAAGTTCCGCCCTATACAATATATAATAGGTATCACCCGGTTTTTAGATGCAACCCTGCGTGTAAGGTCCGGTGTGCTTATTCCCAGGCCCGAAACCGAAGAACTTGTTCGGCTGGTGATCAGTGAAAACTGCCAGAGGGAATTCCTTGAGTTTTCCGTTCTGGATATCGGGACAGGGTCAGGATGCATCGCCATCGCACTCCGGAAGGCATTCCCGTATTCGAATGTTGATGCCGTCGACAAATCCATGGCTGCGCTCCGCGTGGCTGCTGAAAATGCCGGCCTGAACAAGGTTACGCTGACCCTGAAAGAACTCGACATGCTGGATGCGGAAGCCATGGACTCTTTGCCCGGGTACCATCTGATCATCAGCAATCCTCCCTATGTGACGGAGAGAGAAAGGGAGCTGATGAGCCGCAATGTGCTGGACTACGAACCGCACGACGCCCTGTTTGTCCCGGAGGAAGATCCGCTTGTTTTTTACAGGGCGATCGGGACCTTCGCAGTGAGGCATCTGATCAGGCCCGGAACGCTTTACCTGGAGATCAACGAACGATTCGGGCCGGAGGTCAGGCAACTATTGCTGGGCATGGGATTCGACCGGGTTGAGGTGCTGAAGGATGATTCAGGGAAAGACCGGTTCGTTCGGGCCGAAGCCAAACATTCGATGTCAGACACCAGTTATTGGATGGTGGACAAACAGCTGCCCTGAGGTCAGCGGAGGAAAGGAGCCAGGATGCTCCCGGTTTTCAGCACGGGGGCCAGTTCACCAAACGTCAGGAAGATATCTGTGAATCCGTGTGAATAGGGTGCGATCTCATAATGGTTGTAAAAGAAACCGATACCTTCTCCCGTGATATAGAAATTGCTGTTGGGCGGGATCTCATCCACAAAGTATTCGGCCTTCTCCGATAATTTTTCGCCGGGTTGAAGTTTTTCCATCTTCTTGAGCTTTGCCGTGAGGATGATGGTGAGCACCGGCTCATACTCCTTGACGAAGAGATCGGAAGCCGTCACGACTTTTCCGGTTTTCATGTTGATCACAGTATAATCCTGTGCGCCCAACCCGTGAGCGCCACCGGTGAAGGCATAACTGTCGAGGTAATAGGAAAGCAGGAACTGTTCGTTGTACACAACGTGAATCAGCTTATACAGGTCCCAGTTCAGGGTTCCAGCCTCGGGCATCTGCTTGTACAGATCCAGGTTATCGTTGATGTAATTGGTGAAATAGGATTGCTGAAGTGCATCGAGAAAGCGTTGCGGATCTGTCGCCGATTCGCTGGCGGCTGAAATCTGTTTCATGATCCGCTGTCGAACCGTATCGGAAGCCAAGGAATTCCCGGATTCCGACGGGATGACAAGACACTGCTCGATGTAAGCACGTGGCTTCGGACCTTTGCCGGTCAGCGGTTTCGATGCGGACTGGAACCATACGCTGAGAGGTGTGCTCCCGGTCGGATAGTTCTCGGTAAATGAAAACCTGTACCGGGTTCCTCCCGGTTCCATCTCCCAGGTACCGGTCATGGTCTGCCTCGTGATGAACTTTCCTTTTACTGACGATCCCTGCGGGTCGAACGGGGTGTTCAGGGTAAACGAGCCGTCTGCATGGATTCGTCCGCCAAGCACTTTGGGAGACGAGTAAGCATCGGCTGTACTCAGGTAATAGTCGGCATAGAGGCTGTCGTTCACCTTGACCAGGTTCATCGTGACCTCCACCAGGTCGCCCAGGTATCCCTGCATCCGCAGGTAAGCTTTTTTCGGGAGCATCTGGGAGAAGCCTGCGCCTGTCATGCCGATCATCAACAGGGACAGTATGAGCTTTTTCATGGGAATACGTTTCATAATGCAATTTCAGTTTTGAACACAATTGTGCCTATCCGGATCATGGTACTTCCTTCTTCAACGGCGATGGAATAATCGCCCGACATGCCCATGGAAATTTCGCGGAAGCTTTCACTCCCGGCAAAGAACCGGGATCTCAACTGTTCAAAGTAGTTCCTGAGCGTTCGGAATTCCTGCCTGACCAGTTCAAGGTCGCCGGTCAACGTGGCCATTCCCATCACCCCGGCAACAATCACATGTTTCATTTCTCCAAACTCCCGGGAAGATAGGAGGGACTGGGCTTCCCCGATATCAAGCCCGTATTTCGTCTCTTCGGTGGCAATATGGAACTGGAGCAAACAAGGGATGATCCGGTCCGCTTTGCGGGCTTCCCGGTCAATCTCACCCAGGAGCTTCAGGCTATCCACGCTGTGTACCATGCTCACCAGGGGGATGAGCAGCCTGACTTTGTTGGTCTGGAGATGGCCGATGAAATGCCATTCGATGTCCTGCGGCATGAGTGAATATTTTCTGACCAGTTCCTGCACCCGGTTCTCGCCAAAGATGCGGTGGCCGGTACGGTAAACCTCCATCATCTCAGCCGGTGTATGGTTTTTGGAAACCACTACGACCTTGACTTGCGAAGGAAGAGAACTCAAAATGGATGTCAGGTTCGACTTGATGCTCATGCCTTGAACATTGTTTTCCAAAGTTACATCTTTGAGCTTAGTGACAGAACGATTACTTTTGCCTTTTCGATAAAAATGAAAAAAGTTCTCGGTTCACTGCTCCGACAATTCATTTTCTGGATCCTCCTGTTCGATGTTTCAAGGCTCCTCTTTATTCTCTATTATGCAAACCTGATCAAAGCCGGGCATCTGCCATTCAGTAGTGTAATGGGTGTTTTTTTCTGGTCACTGCACCTCGATGCCGCCGTAGCCTGTTATTTTCTCGTGATCCCTTTCCTGCTCCTGGCCATCCAGCTTCTCATCCGTAAGGACTGGCCGAACCTGGTGAACCGTATCTATGCAGGGCTGGTGATCTTAGCGTACTCGCTGGCTTCCATCGGCGAACTGGGCATTTACAGGGAGTGGAAGTCGAAACTCACATACAAAGCGCTGCTGTACCTGGCACACCCTTCGGAGGTATATAACTCAGTCGAAACCGGGACTTTCTTCCTGCTGCTGCTCCTGTTCATCCTGATGGCAGGCGGTGGGATCTTCGTTTACCTGAAATGGTTTGGCCCTCGGCTCCACCCGGAGAAGAAAAGCAAACCCTGGGCGATGGTCGCTTTCTTCATCCTGATGCCCGCGCTTCTCGCGACCGGGATGAGGGGAGGGGTCAGTCCCGTTCCGATCAACCAGAGCCAATCGTATTTTTCAAAGCATGAGATATTGAATCACATCGCCGTCAACAATCTGTTCAGCCTGTTCGTGAGCATCTTTGAGAACTACACGGTGATGGAGGGCAATCCGTATATTTTTATGGAACAGGCCAGGGCCGAACGGATCGTAAAAGAGATCTATACAGTGCCAAAAGACACGACCGTTTCCATCCTCACAACACCCCGACCGAACATCGTCATGCTGATCCTGGAAAGCTATTCTGCCGACCTGATCGAATCGCTAGGAGCGAAACCCGGGATTACCCCTGAATTCAAACAGCTTGAAGAGGAAGGGATCCTGTTCACCCAGGTGTACACGTCGGGGATGCGTTCCGAACAGGGGATGGCTTCGCTGTTCGCAGGGTTCCCTTCGCATCCGCACAGCTGCTCCGTGATCCAGCCTGAAAAATACCATGCGTTGCCGAGTTTCCCTGCCGTACTAAAAAAGAATGGATACACGACCTCATTTTATTTCGGGGGACAGCTGATCTATGGAAATATTAAAGGATATATATATTATAATAAATTCGATAAGATTATCGAGGGGGACGACTATCCAAAATCGGTGCCGAGGGGGAAACTGGGCATCCCGGATGGGTACATGCTGGATGATCTGGCTGGAGACCTGCCGCGTCAGAAACGCCCGTTTTTCACGGTGCTGTTCACCATCAGCAGTCATTCTCCCTATGACCAGCCGTATGAAAGGCCGCTGGACTGGGGTGGAACAGAGAATGATTATATCAATTCCGCCTATTATACGGATCATTGCCTGGGCGAGTTCTTCAACAAAGTCAGGAAATTGCCCTTGTACGACAGCACCCTGTTCATCCTGGTGGCCGATCACAGTCACAGTTCGTATTATAACTGGTATCCAGGCCAGCGGGAATACCGTCATATCCCGTTGCTGATGACCGGCGGCGCGCTGAAACCGGCATTTCGTGGAACCCGGTGGGAAAAACTAGGGAACCAGCATGATCTTCCGGCTACAATACTCGCACAAATGGTCATTCCCGGTGACGAATTTACCTGGAGCAAGAACCTCCTCAATCCCTATTCACCCGAATTCGCCTATTTCTCCAACGAAAACGGGTTTGGCTGGATTCGTCCAGGGATCCAGTATTCCATGGACCTGGGGAAAGACTGGATCTACTCGTATGACATACCTCCCGCTTTCAGTGACTCCATTCGAAGGGAAGGGGAGGCATACCTCCAGGTCCTGTTTGGCGAGTACCTGGCTCAATAAGTTGAAAAGAAAATTCACAAAATCTTGATTTTCAGAACTTATTTTCGTATCTTACATGGCATAAGCGCATATACCTGTGGCCATGAAAAAGATCGTCCTTTGGTTTATTGCCCTTACCCTGCCATTCATCAGTTTTGCCCAGGGTGAACGGGAGTTTGGCGATGCTCCCGAGGGCGTCATCGCATATCCTTCAACGGGCCTGATAGGAGCATTCCCAACCTGCATGGGTGTCGGGCCTGGTGGGTTCATCCTGCATAACAATTTTGGCGCTTTTTTCCTCTCATTTGATTTTGAGATGGACGGCAATGCCGGGTTATGCCCGGTATTTGCACCGTATGACCTGGATGAATGCTTCGGTGACGGGGATGCCGGCCTGATGTTCCCGGAGCCTTATACGATTGTGAACAACATTGTGCAACCTTGTCCGGGTTTCTCAGGCACCTCTCTGGCGCAACCCTGCCAGACCGTAGTCTGGGGACAGATGGTGGATATCAATGTGTCCAACTTCATGCCCAGCCTGACCACAGGATGGGTGAATGTTCTCATCGACTGGAATCAGAACGGAATATGGGGTGATGTTGACACATGCCCTTCAGGGCCATGCCCCGAACACGTTCTGATGAATCACCCGGTGATCAACGGATTCAGCGGGCCGTTATCCGTTACGGGGCCGCCACCCTTCCTGGCCGGACCCAATCCCGGTTTTTACTGGGCCAGGTTTTCGATCACCGAACTGCAGGTGCAGCCTAACTGGGACGGGCAGGGAACCTTCGAAGACGGAGAATCAGAGGATTATCTGCTCTATATCGGCGACTTTGACTTTGGCGACGCTCCGGAAGGGGCAATCGCCTACCCGGCTTCCGGCATTACGGGTAATTTTCCCACCTGCATGAATGTGGGTAATCCCGGAACATATGTCAAGCATGCGGCCGGCGGAACCTATTTCGGCCCGTTGGCCGATCTTGAACCGGAAGGGAACCAGGGTCTTTGCCCCACGTTTAATCCAACCATGTATGACTCCGATGAATGTTTTAACGACAACGATGCAGGACTGATCGCGCCTTCATCATATACGATTACGGGTGCAGTGGGGCAGGAGGTTGTCGCACCTTGTACCGGCCAGGGGACCCCTCTCGATACGGTGTGTAAGATGGCTCAATGGGGTAGTGATATCGATATCACCGTCACGGGTACGGGATATATTAACGTGTTGATCGACTGGAACCAGGATGGTCAGTGGACGCTGGATACAACCACGAAGTGCAAAGGAGGGGTGGTTCCCGAGAATGTTTTGGTGGATTTTCCCGTATCGAATCTGATGGGAGCGGCACTGTCTTCATTATTTCCTCCCCCGTTCCTGGTAGGTCCTGACGACGGGTTCGTATGGGCCAGGTTTACGATTACACCCGTGACCCTTGGGCCGTCGTGGACAGGATCAGGGGCATTTACCGACGGCGAGACGGAAGACTACCTGCTGGAGATTTCGGATGATGCCACCATGATCAACCTGATCCGTCCGGATGTGATGATCCCTCTCAGGGTCAGTCCTAATCCCGTGAAGGATCGCATGACCATTGATTATTCCCTTCGGGAGGATTGCCGGATCTCCATTGACCTGATCAGTCCCGAAGGCCGGACAATGCTGAACCTGGAACAGGGTGACAAGAGGAAAGGAGCCCACCAGGTGACTGTGGATCTGAATACGTTTACTGATCAGATCAGCAGCGGGTTCTTCTTAGTCAGGCTGAGTGCCTGTGGAAGACCCGCCGCTTATCAGAAGATCGTGATCGCACGATAGGGATTATTCAAGCAAGTGTACGACAAGTCCCGATCTCAGTTTGGGTTCGAACCAGGTTGTTTTCGGTGGCATGATGTTGCCTGAATCGGCAATATTGATGAGTTGTTGCATTGAGACCGGGTAGAGGGCAAATGCCGCTTTCATTTCACCGGAATCAACCCGTTTTTTCAGTTCTCCCAACCCGCGAATTCCGCCAACGAAATCAATCCGCTTGTCGGTACGAAGGTCTTTAATGCCCAGGATGCCATCCAGGATATGCTGGGAGAGGATCGTCACATCGAGCACCCCGATCGGATCGAGGTCGTTGTAGGTTCCTTTCTTTGCCCTTAGTGAATACCAGTTTCCATCGAGGTACATCGAAAAGGTATGCAGGCCGTCCGGTTTATAGATGCCGGTCCCCTTCAATTCGATATCGAACACCTTTCCCAGTTGCCCGATAAATCCTTCCGATGTAAGCCCGTTCAGGTCCTTCACTACCCGGTTGTAATCAATGATCGTCAACTGGTTGTCGGGGAAGTGAACGGCCAGGAAATAGTTGTACTCTTCATGCCCATTGTGTGCCGGGTTGTTTTTCCGTTTTTCGTTTCCCACCAGCGCGGCAGCAGCTGTGCGGTGATGTCCGTCGGCTACATAAGTATAAGGGATCTTAGCGAACTCGGAGATCATCTCATCGATGATCTCTTGCTGGCTGATCACCCAGAAATGGTGACCGATCCCGTCCACAGAGACAAAATCATAGGCAGGTTCATGGGTGCTGACGAAACCGCTCACGATCTCATCCAGTCGCGGGACGGCGGGATAGGAGAAGAATACCGGTTCCATATTCGCATTGGTGATGCGCACATGTTTCATCCGGTCCTCCTCTTTGTCTTTCCTGGTGAGCTCATGCTTTTTGATGATCCCGTTCAGGTAATCGTCCACGCCTGCGCAACCCACGATCCCGTACTGGGTCTTGCCGTTC
>DAIRDK010000044.1:0-15499 GCA_036796175.1 Bacteroidales bacterium
GCGTTGGTGGGAAAGCTGGCTGGTGGCGGATATAGCAGCGCTTGGTCCGCATAATCGGCGCAACACAGGGGACGAAACCTGCCCCGAGGGCTACACCAAGGGTCATTCCGGCAAATACCCGGAAGTCGGCCCAGCTGGCCGGCGCCGCCATCAGGGCTATGCTGCTGATCACGAAGGCCAGGCCAGCCACCACCCACAACCGCACATCGACCCTGGCATGATCGAGCTGAAACACCGCACAGGACAACTCCTCGTCCTGGTACTCTTTCCCCTCGAATTCAGAGAGGATCAGATCGACCGGCTTGCTCAGGATATTAGCCAGTACATTAAGCCTTCCGCGGTGGGGCATACCCATCACGAACTCCCGGGCACCGAGCCCCGCCCCCCTGTCGATCACCGCTCCCAGCGCCGGGATCAGCGACTCGGCACCTTCCAGCGAGAAGCTTTTCTGCCCGGGGAATTTCTTATGGATGAATTTTTCGAATAGGACTGCCCTGGCCAGGTCTTCCAGGATCGAAGTTTTTTCCGCGAGGCTGTATGCAGGCTCATTGCAGGTCCCTTCCATCCTGGATTTCAGCCATTCGACCTGTTCAGGGGTGCGGATGTACAGGTATTCCACGCCGATGGAACGGCAGTAGGTCCGGTTGAGCCGGTCGAGGATCTCACTCAGCTTCGCTGTGCCTATCCCGATCTCTTTTCCCGCCTGGAACGTTTTTCCGAGCTCAGCCTCCGAGAGTCCGAAATTCTCCAGATCAAGAGTCGGAGTGTATTTCCGGCGCGTCCTCACGGGATTGGTCCTGGTGAACAGGTGCCCGCGCTGACGATACCCGTTGATCAGGCTGATCACCTTGAATTCGTCCGGGGCGATAAACACATCGCTTTTCTCCGACTTGTAATTCATCCGGCAGAACTCGAATCCCTCGAAGAACTTCCGCCAGCTCTCGTCAACCGACATAGGGTCCTGACGGAACTTCTCGAAAAGCTCTTCGATCACGGCATGGTCCAGGTTATTCAGATATGAAAAGGGGTCCATATTCTTAAATGTGTATCTAGTTCAATATGTGGCAAAATTCGGTAAAATGATTGTTCTGATAGCAAAATTACAATAAAATGATGCCGTATATTGTCCAAATTGACAATATAACTTTCAATTTGTCCAATTATGCATTATCTTTGCCGGATGATACAACGAAAACTGGAACGAAAGCTGAAAGAGCTGTCAAAGAAATTTCCGGTGATCTCACTTACTGGCCCAAGGCAATCCGGTAAAACAACCCTGGTGCGACATGTGTTTTCCGGTCATGAGTATGTGTCTCTTGAAGAGCTTGATACCAGGTTATTCGCGCAATCGGATCCCCGGGGATTTCTGAAAGATCATCCGAAAGGAATGATCCTCGACGAAGTTCAGCGCGTGCCGGAATTATTTTCGTATATCCAGTCCATCGTTGACCGTTCAGGCAAGACGGGCTCTTTTATTTTGACCGGGAGTCAGAATTTTTTACTTCTTGAGAGGATAAGCCAGTCCCTTGCAGGCCGGGTGGCGATTCTCAAGCTGCTGCCACTCTCCATTGAAGAATTGGAAGCCGGAGGTTTAGGAATACCAGAGTATGAAACCGCCATTTTAAATGGATTTTATCCCCGACTTTATGATAAAAAGATCCCGCCCGTCGACTTTTTTCCAAACTATATCCAGACATATCTTGAACGGGATGTCAGGCTGGTTAAGAATATTACCGACCTGAATTCTTTTACGCGGTTCCTGAAACTGTGTGCAGGTCGTGCCGGCCAGTTGGTCAATTTTTCCGCATTGGGTCAGGAGGCAGGAATCTCTCATGCAACTGCCTCTTCCTGGATATCTCTCATGGAGGCAAGCTATATCATATTCTTACTCAATCCACATCACAGGAATTTCAACAAACGGATCGTAAAATCACCTAAACTCTATTTTTATGATACCGGATTGGCCTGCTCCCTTTTAGGCATCACTAGCACAAAGCAGATCGAGACCCATTATCTCCGAGGCCCGTTATTTGAGAATCTGGTGATTGCCGATCTGTTTAAAAACTATGCCAATATTGGAATCGAATCACCGTTATTTTTCTGGAGGGATAAAACGGGACATGAAATAGATTTGCTCATTGAGTCGGGTGAGAACCTGCGTCCGGTTGAAATAAGATCAGCCCGCACTGTCTCCCAAGAGTTTTTTAAGGATTTGAACTATTACAATAACCTGTCGGAAAAGAATAATAAACCTTCTGTGGTGGTTTACGGAGGGGGGAAGGAACAAAAATGGAACAACATCACCGTAAGGCCATGGAATCATGTTAAACATCTTTAGGTAAGTAATCAATGGAACACGTAAGTCAATATATCAACGAGCACGCCGACCGTTTCCTGAGCGAACTGTTCGGCCTGATCAGGATCCCTTCCATCAGTTCCGAGCCGGAACACAAAGAGGACATGATCAAAGCGGCGGAATACTGGAAGTTCAAACTGAAAGAGGCCGGGGCCGACCGGGCCGAGATCTTTCAGACCGAAGGCAACCCGGTCGTTTACGGGGAGAAGATCATCGACCCATCGAAACCGACCGTGCTTGTCTATGGCCATTACGACGTGATGCCGGTCGATCCCCTGGACCTGTGGATATCCCATCCGTTCAAGCCGGAGGTACGTGACGGGAAGATCTACGCCCGCGGTGCCGACGATGACAAGGGACAGGCCTTCATGCAGGCCAAAGCCTTTGAACTGATGGTGAAGACCAACACCCTTCCCTGCAATGTCAAGTTCATGATCGAAGGGGAGGAGGAGATCGGATCGTCAAGCCTTCCTGCGTTTCTGAAGCAACACAAAGAGATGCTGAGGTCAGACATCATCCTGGTCTCCGATACCAGCATGATCTCGCTCGATTGCCCGAGCATTACGGTGGGATTGCGCGGACTCGCCTATATGGAGGTGGAGGTGACCGGGCCGAATAAGGACCTCCACTCGGGCATCTTCGGCGGTGCCGTGGCCAATCCGGCCAACGTGCTGGCCAAACTGATCGCATCGCTCACGGATGAGAACGGCAGGATTACGATACCCGGCTTTTATAGCGACGTCCTGGAGATCTCTGCCGAAGAGCGCGCCGAAATGGCCAATGCGCCGTTTGATGAAGAGAACTATAAGCAGGACCTGGGGGTAAACGCATTACTTGGGGAAGCGGGATTCACCACGAAGGAGCGCACGGGCATCCGTCCCACGCTGGATGTCAACGGGATCTGGAGCGGCTATACGGGAGCAGGCTCCAAGACGGTACTTCCGGCGAAAGCCTTTGCCAAGATCTCGATGCGGCTGGTGCCCAACCAGGACCATCACCAGATCGCCGATCTGTTTGCCAAACACTTCACCGCGATCGCTCCGCCCTATGTCACCGTGAATGTCAGGGCGCTTCACGGCGGACAGGCTTACGTTTCACCCATCGATACCGCCGGGTATCAGGCTGCAGCCAAAGCGATTGAGAACGTGCTCGGCAAACGGCCGGTACCGGTACGTAGCGGGGGAAGCATCCCCATCATCCCCACATTTGAAGAGATCCTGGGCGTAAAGTCGATACTCATGGGCTTCGGGCTGGAATCGGACGCCTGCCATTCACCCAATGAGAATTACCCGCTCGAGAACTTCTTCAAAGGGATCGAAACGATCCCGTATTTCTACAAGTATTTTGCGGAGGAATACAAACGGTAATTGACATACTCTCGCGCAACTTTGCGAATTCTTTGCGATCCTTTGCGAGACATTATAAATACCTTTCGCAAAGAGCCGCAAAGCTGGCGCTAAGCGACGCAAAGTTTACTGTTTGATAAATTTTCCCTGGAACCCTTTGGCTGTTACCATGTAAAGCCCGGCAGGCAACCCTGAAACATCATAACTTCCGGAAGTTGTTACAGCAACAACTTGCCCGAACGAATTGACGATCGTCACAACTGGTCTTTCGTTACCCGGTAAATAGATCATGATCTTATCCGCAGCCGGATTTGGCGAGATCGAGATGCTGTTATTCTCATTCTTCCCGATCCCCGTTGCATTTACCGTGAATGTCTCCGCCGGCGGGAACACCGACCCCATGTACCCGTTGTCGAAGGCCTGCACGCTCCAGTAATAGGTGCCGGGGGCCAGGTCCTGAACGGTGATGAACGTATCCTGGCAGGCATTCCCGGTGGACAGGATCCGTGGATATCCGCTGAAGAGATCGGCCAGCGGGGAGATGATGTCCGGCGTGGTGGCCCCGGTACCGATGAATACATTGTAGAAGAGACCTGCGGGGGGAGTCTGTCCGTCCGTTGCCCGGTTCCATGACAGGGTGACGCTGTTGCCATCCACCGCGGAGGCCAGGCCGACCGGGAGTGAAGGCGGGGTGTTCGCTGCAAAGCCTGAATTGCCGCCCAGGTTCCTGTAGATGTCGGTCTTGTATGCGTTGTAAGAATCATACCCGGTCAGGAGCAGGTCGCTCCACCCGTCATTGTTGTAGTCGCCCCACATCACCGATCCGTTCTTGAACCCCGGAAGCAGGGTGCTCACCTCGGTGAACTCCATGTTCCCTTCATTGTGGTACAGCAGTGTGATGGCCGATCCGCCGCAACCCGGCACCACCCCGGTCACGATGAATTCGGGTTTCCCGTCGTTATCGTAATCGCCCACATCGCACGACGCCATGATCAGGTTGTTGGTCACTGCATCGATCAGCGTGAACTGGTCATTGCCATCATTTCTGTATATGAATATATGTCCGTCTATATATAAATCCATCCCGCATTCCAGCAGGTCGGCATCGCCGTCGTTGTCGAGATCAGCCCAGGTTGCCTGGCCGGCAAGTCCTGCGAATTCAAACGGGACCTCCACAAACGTACCGTTCTCGTTGCGGTAAAGTTTGGTGTAGATCCCGCCGCCGGAGTCGCCGCTGATGCAGGCATCCGGCAATCCGTCGTGGTTGTAATCCACCCAGCATACCGAACCGGTCTGGGTCCCCATGAGCGTGGCCCCGATGTCGGTGAAGGTGCCGGCCCCGTCGTTGCGCAGGATCTGCGAGGTGTAAAAGCCGTCGGTCCCGATCCCGGTGAGCAGGATATCGGGGTCGTTATCATTGTCGAAATCGCCCCATGCTGCCTGGCCTGAATAAACGCCGGGAAGCAGGATGCTGGTGGAGAGGAAATTCCCGTCCTTGTTCTTCAGGATCCGGGTGATGGGAATCCCCAGGCTGTCCTGCCCGGTCAGCAGCAGGTCAAGGTCGCCGTCCCCGTCGTAATCCCCCCAGTCGAGGCTGGCAAAATGCACCCCGGGAAGTGTTGCCCCTGCATCGGAAAACGTACCGGAGTCATTTCGGAACAGCTTGGCCAACGTCCCGTTGTCAGCCGATTCCCCGGCGATCACCACATCGAGGTCGCCATCGTTATCGTAATCGCCCCAGCAGGCCACACTGTTGCCCATGTCGGTAACGGGGGAGGGGACCAGGGTAAACAGGTTCTGTGCCCAACCCGGTCCGGACATAATAAGGGCAGTGGCAACCGCCACGATGATTTTTCGTAGGATCATTTGGCTTCGTTCTTATGAAAGTTGTCCAACCCGGTGTTCAGGAACTTCAGGAAGGCTTCCACATCCAGGTCGTAGGCACGGGGCTGGGTCAGAAGCTCTCCGTTCGTATCGAGCAGGACATAGTAAGGCTGGGCGTTCACGTTGAACCGGGCGATCTGGAAATCGGCGTATTTCTTACCGATGGTTTTCTTCACCTTGCCGTCATAGTTCGACGTGATCCATTCCGATTGCGGCAGATCCGTCTTGTCGTCGACATATAGCGCCGTCACAATGAACTTCTCGCGCAGGATCTTCAATACGCGGGGATCAGCCCAGACATTGGCTTCCATTTCCCGGCAATTGACGCATCCGTGACCGGTGAAGTCGATGAATATGGGTTTGTTGATCTTCTTTGAACAGGAAAGCGCCTGCTGGTAATCGAAGTACCCTTCCAGCCCGTGAGGCAGGTGGAGGATGTCGGCGTATTTGGGCTTATCGCACAAGCTGGTATTCGTTGTGGCTTCCCCGGATCCCCGGGCAGCGGCCACTTCATTCCGGATGATGGCGGTGAGATCGAAATCATGCGTCTGCTGCGGGGGCAGGTAACCCGACAGGAATTTCAGCGGGGCGCCGAACATGCCCGGGATCATATACACCACGAAGGAGAACGTGATGATTGCGAATGTCAGCCTGGGAACGCTGAGGTATGGCACGTCGGAATCGTGGTTGAATTTGATCTTGCCCAGCAGGTACAATCCCATCAGGAAAAAGATCACGATCCAGAAGGCCAGGTAGACCTCGCGGTCGAGAATGCCCCAGTGGTAGGTCTGGTCGGCGATGCTGAGGAACTTCAAACCCAGCGCCAGTTCCAGGAACCCAAGGATAACTTTCACGGAGTTGAGCCATCCGCCCGATTTGGGGAGGCCCGAGAGCCACGAGGGGAAGAATGCGAAGAGGGCAAAGGGGAGGGCGAAGGCCAGTGAGAATCCGAGCATGCCGATGATCGGCTTCAGGATCATGCCGCCGGCCGATTCCACGAGGATGGCCCCGACGATCGGTCCGGTACAGGAGAAGGAGACCAGGACCAGCGTGAACGCCATGAAAAAGGCACCCGTGAAACCGCCTTTGTCGGCCTGCTGATCGGCTTTATTCACCAGCCAGCTGGGAAGCGTGATCTCGAACATTCCCAGGAACGACGCGGCAAACACCATAAAGATCAGGAAGAAAAAGATATTCGGCAGCCAGTGCGTGCTGAGGAAGTTCGCAAAGTTGGCTCCCAGCGTGACGGCAACCAGCGTCCCGATCACCGTGTAGATGACAATGATCGACAGCCCGTAAACAATGGCCTGAAGCTTTGCTTTGCGCTTGTTCTCGCTGCCTTTCATAAAGAACGTCACGGTCATCGGGATCATCGGGAATACACACGGAGTGAGAATGGCGATCAATCCCGCCACGAACGAGATCCAGAAAAACCACCACAGGGAAGAGCCGGCACCCGTGATCGAGGCGCCTTTAAGGTCGTCTGTTTTGGCAGGCTGATGCTGGATGCCGGATGCCGGATGCCGGATGGAATCTGCCGTCACCCGTCCGCTGTCTGCCGTCTGCACGTTGCCGCCTGCCGCCTGCGATATGCCACCTGCTGCCGGATTCCCCTTTACCAAAAATTCAAACTCCACCTCCGTCGGCGGCAGGCACTGCTTGTCGTCGCAGCACATGAATTCCAGCACCCCCTTAACCGTGAAATCTTTTTGGCTGTGAACTTTGATCTTTTGCTTGAATACTGCCTTATCGGCGAAGAATTTCAACACCATGTTGAAATTCGGGTCATTCTCTTCGATGGGTTTTGGTTCGGTTACTTTACCGATCAGTTCATAGGCAGGGCTTTTCTCAAATTTGAATGAAGTGGGTATGGGCCCGCCGGCAGGAATGTCCTGCGAATAGACATGCCACCCCGGATCAGCCTTGGCGATCAACAGCAAAGTGGCCTCGTCCGGTTTCGTTTGTTCAACCTTGAATGTCCATTTGACGGGATCCAGGATCTGGGTGAAACCAAGAAATGGGAGGAGGGCAAAGGCAAAGAACAGAATTGCAGCTTTTCTCATAGGGGATTGAAATTCACCTGCAAAGATAACAAATATCCAATCATGTAAGGGCGAGTCCCTGACTCGCCCTTACCTGTTGGCAGATCTCATGGGCGAGTTATCGAGTCGCCCCTACGCATGCGACCCTGTCCCCGCCAAACGGATCTGCAATATCGTCCGTGTCCGGGATGTCACACGGAACCGGTTATCGGGCCGGTAACCGACCACCCAGGCGATTTTGTTACCCGACCAAAGAACCCAGGCACGTTGTTTCTCTTCGGCCGAGATCTTGGCATCAATGAAATAGTCGGATATCTTTTTCTTCTGGTGCATGCCGAAGGGAATGAATGCGTCGCCCGGTTTCCAGCGTTTGAGCATCAAAGGGAACTCCAGTTTCTCCAGGTCCAGGGAGGCATAATCCCGTTCGGCCGGGATGGTGATGCCCGGTGCATTTTGAACTTCCTTGATCGCCAGCAATACAGGTCCTTTCAGTGTCGACTGCCCTTCCTTTATGACATATTCCTCTTCGTGCTCTTCGTGCTTCTTTCGAGCTCTTCGTGTGATAATGAGGTGTTCCCGGTCCCTGACTACCAGGAACTGATCCGAAATAAACTCCTTCCTCCCCGGTTTATGCAGGGCCGAGGCCATGTCGGCTGACACCGATTCGTTGAATCCGTATGGGGAGAAAAGCTCGAACATCCACGTCCGACCGGGTTTCAGGCATTTCAGTTCTGCGATGGGGACCAGGATCTTTCGCTCTTTCCTGATCATGATCCGTTTACGGACCTCTTCGATTTTTTGTCTGTAGATCTCGACAGCCTCCCGGAACCTGAGGATGTTCTCTGACATCAAAGGGACCACCTCGGGATTGATCTCCTTGAGCAGGGGGATCATCTCAAGGCGGATCCTGTTGCGCAGGTATTTTTTAGAATCGTTTGAGCTGTCTTCCCGGTAGGCAAGATGTGAGGATGTGATAAAATCCCCGATCTCGTCACGGGTAGCGAAAAGCAGGGGACGGATCACGCGGCCGTTCCGGGGAAGGATCCCGTGCAAGCCGGCAATCCCGGTGCCACGGAGCAGGTTGATAAAAAACGTTTCCACCTGGTCGTCCATCTGATGACCTGTGGCGATCCAGTCGTATCCTTCGGTTGCCCGGATCTCTTCGAACCACTTGTAACGCAGTTCCCGCGCAGCCATCTGAATGGATACTCCGCGTTCCTTTGCGTCCTGAGTGGTTAAAAACTGTTTGGTATGGAAGGGCACGTGGTATTTGTTCGCCATACCCTGTACAAACTTCTCGTCGCCAGCGCTCTCCTCCCCCCTCAACCCGAAATTGCAATGCGCGATCCCGAACCTGAATCCCGCCTGGTGAAACAACTCGGCCATCGCCACGGAGTCGATGCCCCCGGAAACCGCCAACAGCACCCGGTCGTTCTTGCGCACCAGGTCATTGGCTTTCACATATTCGATCAGCCTCCTGAGCATGACACAAAGTTACTTTGTTTTCAGCCGTTTTGCAACAAAAAAGGGGCAGTTCCTCACCACCCCTCGTCATTCGTCATTCGTAATTCGTCATTTGATTTCCCATGTGTCCCCCGAGTTCAGCAGATCATCCACATTTTTGATCTTGCTCGTCTCCTTGGCATACTTGATCTGTTCCTCGATGAGGTCGTCGTAGGTGGGGAACATGGCGGAGCGGATCACGCCGAACACCATGGGGAAGTGCGGTGGGGCCAGTTTGGCCAGCATCAGGTGGATGCCAGGATCCTGGTTGTACTTGTCGTGCACCAGGATGTCATCAACGGTGATGCCGTTTTTCCCGATCTCCACAACTTCCAGCTGGGTGCCGTTCAGGCGCAGGCCCTTGTTCTTCTCTTTTCCGAAGATCATCGGTTCGCCGTTGCGGACCACGAGCATCGTATCATCCCTGACATCTTTCGCGATCACGTTGAAATGCGCCTTGTCGGCAAAAATGATGCAGTTCTGCAGGATTTCCATCACCGAGGTCCCATCATGCTTGGCGGCCTCGAACATCGCTTCCGTCATCAGGTTGATGTCGTTGTCGGGCACGCGGGCAAAGAACGTTCCCTGGGCCCCCATCACCAGTTCGCCGATGTTAAAGGGGTGTTCGATCGTTCCCTGGGGGGAGGTTTTCGTCACCTTGCCCATCGGCGTGGTGGGCGAGTATTGTCCCTTGGTCAGTCCGTAGATCTGGTTGTTGAACAAGATGATGTTGACGTCGACATTCCTTCGGATGATATGGATGAAATGGTTGCCGCCGATAGCCAGGGAGTCGCCGTCGCCGGTCGCGATCCAGGTGCTGAGCCTGGGGTTCGCGATCTTCACGCCGGAGGCGATCGCTGCAGCGCGTCCATGGATCCCATGGATCCCGTACGTATTCACATAATAGGGAAACCGGCTCGAGCAACCAATGCCGGAGACCATGCAGAAATTCTCTTTGCGGTAGCCGATTTTCGGGAAGACCCGCTCAACAGCCGCCAGGATGGCATGGGCGCCGCAACCGGGGCACCATTTCACCATCTGGTCGGATTCAAAATCCATCTTGGTCAGCTGAACAGATGACCGTTCTATTGTGGTGTTTACAAAGTCGTCCATGTTATTTTTCCTCCAGCAGTTGATTGAACTTTTCGGTTAATTCCTGGGTGGTGAAAGGCAGTGCCTGCACTTTGTTGAACTGGTGGTAGTTCGTCATCGGGAATTTCATCTTCAGGTAGTTGACGAACTGACCGCTGTTCAGCTCGCACACCAGGATCTTTTTGAACCCCTTCAGGATATCGCCGGTGTTCTTCGGCAGCGGCATGATGTAGTTGAAGTGGGCATGGGTAACTTCCTTGCCCTCTTCACGGAATTTTTTCACGGCCTGGTGAAGCTGTCCGTAAGTGCCACCCCAACTGACGATCAGCAGGTCGCCTTCGGCCGGACCGTCGATCTCCTGTTCAGGAATGAAGTCGGCTACTTTCTCCACTTTCGCAGCGCGGAGATCGGTCATGATCTGGTGGTTCATCGGGTCGGTGGAAACGGTGCCGATAATGTTTTCCTTCTCCAGGCCGCCGATACGGTGGCGCAGGCCTTCAGTGCCCGGGATAGCCCATTGGCGAACCAATGTATCCGGGTTGCGGCGATAGGGTTTGTAATCGGGATCGTTGGGTTGGGCAAGAGGAGGTTTTATCGGCGGCAGGCTCGAGATCTTCGGGATCCTGAACAGGGTCGACCCGAATCCGAGAGCACCATCGGTGAGGAGGATGGTGGGCGTCATGTGCTCCATCGACAGCTTGGCCGCCATGTATGCGTAATAGAAACAGTTTTCGGGAGTTGAAGCAGCAACCACGATCACGGGACATTCACCGTTCCGTCCGAAGAGTGCCTGGTAAAGGTCCGACTGCTCCGATTTGGTGGGTAGTCCCGTGGAGGGACCTCCGCGCTGAACATCGACGATCACCAGCGGAAGCTCGGTCATGACCGCCAGCCCGATCGCTTCGCTCTTGAGGGAAAGACCCGGACCGGACGTGGTGGTGCAGGCCATGGCCCCGGTGTAGCTGGCACCGATGGCAGAGCAGATCCCCGCGATCTCATCTTCTGCCTGGAATACTTTAGCACCCAGCGATTTGTGTCGTGCGAGCTCCATCAGGATCTCCGTCGCAGGGGTGATGGGGTAAGAGCCGAGGAACAGAGGTCTGCCCGACCGTTCAGCTGCCGCCAGCAGACCCCATGCCGTAGCGATGTTGCCGGTGATGTTGCGGTAGCGCCCTTTTTCCATTTGTGCAGCCGGGACGCTGATGACCGATTCGATGGCTTCGATCGTATCGGCGTAGTTGTATCCCTGTTCCAGTACGACCTTGTTGATCTCTACCAGTTTCTGGTCCTTTTTGCCGAACCGGGCCTGGAAATAATTAAATGCCGGTTTCAGGTCGCGGTTGAATATGAAATACAGCATGCCCAGGGTGAACATGTTCTTGCTTCGCTCGGCGGTCTTGTTGTCAACGCCTAGGTCTTTCAGGCTTTCCTTGGTCAGTGTAGTGATCGGTGCCTTGATGACATTGTAGCTGCCGAGGCTGCTATCAGTCAGGGGATTGGCCTTGTATCCCGCCTTCTCAATACTTTTTTCTTCAAATGCGTCGGTGTCGACGATGATCGTGGCCCCCTTCTTCGCCCATTTCAGGTTGGCTCTCAGGGATGCCGGATTCATGGCAACCAGCACGTCTACCTGGTCCCCGATGGTGTGGATCTTTTCGCTGCCAAGGTGGACCTGGAATCCGGAAACGCCGGCGATGGTGTTCTGGGGTGCGCGGATCTCGGCGGGGAAATCGGGGAACGTGGAGAGGTCATTGCCAGCAATGGCGGCACTGTCGGAAAACACGCCCCCGGTCAGCTGCATGCCGTCGCCCGAGTCACCGACAAACTTTACCACCACGCTTTCCCGTTCAATAACGGTTCTTTTTTTCTTGTTGGTCATGTGTGGTTGTGATTTAGATGTGCAAAGGTACCGTTTTTAGCATAATGGAGGATAAAAGTGATGAAGAATAAGAAGAGGATGAAGTCAGGAGGCAGGTGGCAGGGAGCAGGGAGCAGGGAACAGGATGACATCAAAAACTCCGTGGAACTCTGTGAGACCTTCGTGGAACTTCGTGTCACGAAAGGCAATTCAAACCAACAACCCACAATAAGTTTTGACTTTTGAGTTTTGACTTTTGAGTCGAAAAGCGTCACCCGGTCCCCATTTTTTTATTTCCCAAAATATATTTACCTTTGTTCCGTCAATAACAGATTATTAACCAAACTCCGCTCCGGCGGACCTAAACTTCTGTCATCATGGCTTATAAAATAAATGAAGATTGCACAGCTTGCGGAACCTGCATCGATGAGTGCCCCGTTGAAGCGATCTCTGAAGGCGACATCTACAAAATCAATCCTGAAGTCTGCACCGACTGCGGAGCATGCGCCGATGTATGCCCGGTGGAAGCAATCCATCCCGAGTAAGATCCGTGCCATCCGGAAAGAATTAAGGCTGCTCTGAACGGGCAGCCTTTTTTATTGAACACAGATGAACACGGATGAAACTGATCTTCACTGATGGGACAGGTTCACTTTTCTGTCATTAGTGAAGATCTTTCTTCGGATCTCCGGCATCTTGCCGAAATTCAGTAAAAGCCCTATTTCAATAGATGTTGACCTTAGATAATTAATAAGCTGGGCTTCGTGCTCAGAGAGGAGGGCTTCGCATGCTTTTAGTTCCAGGATCAAAGATTCATTTACGATCAGGTCGGCGTAGTATTCGCCTACTTTCTCACCCCTGAACAGCACATGGATCTTTTTTTGCGTTTGACAGGTTAAGCCTTTATTTTTCAGCGCTATAACCAAAGCATTTTCATACACTTTCTCCAGAAAGCCATATCCCAATTCTGAATAAACTTCATAAAAAACCTGGATTACCTTTCGTGTAAGGTCTTCATGCAGATAATCTGTGTTCATCTGTTTCATCTGTGCAGATCTGTGTTCAAATAACCTCCCTTAATCCGGTTCAATCCGAAAAGGTAATGCAGCACAGATGAAAAAAAGAAAAATTAGCTGTTGAAGGATTTCAGGTTGAACCTTTCCCCATCAAATTCTCCATAGGTAAAATGTGTCAGCCAATCCCCCAGGACGATCATGGTTGAGCGGTCCGTGAGCTCCTTTTCATACGGGAAATGGTAATGACCGTAAACCAGGTAATCCAATCCCGGGTGGTCCCTTAAAAGCGCTTCGGAGTGATGGACCAGCCGGGTTTCGATGAGACGGATGTTCCGGTTTTCGTCAGCTTCCTCCTTCTGCATGTTGGCGTGACGGCTGCGCCGCGACCAGAACAACGCCATCGAGATGCCGAAGTCGGGGTGGAACATCCTGAACAGCCACTGGTTGAACCGGTTCGCGAAGACTTTCTTGATGAATTTATAACCCCGGTCACCGGGACCCAGTCCGTCGCCATGAGCCAGGTAGAAACTTTTATTCCCGAACTGCCGGAACTCCGGTTCCCTGTGAAGCTGAATATGGAGTTCTTCGGTTAAATACGAAAAAGCCCACATGTCGTGATTGCCGCGGAAAAGGTGGACCTTGATCCCGCGGTCGGTGATCTCGGCCAGTTTCCCCAGGAGCCGGGAATAGCCCTTCGGGATCGCAGTCCGGTATTCGAACCAGAAATCGAAAAGATCGCCCATCAGGAAGATTTCGGCGGCATCTTCCTTGACTGCATCGAGCCAGGCGACGAAAAGATCCTCGCGGACCCTGCTCTGGGCCCTGTCGGGGATCCCGAAATGGAAATCGGATGCGAAGAAGATCTTTCCGTTCACAAAGTAAAAGTAAACAAATTACCGTTTTGCCGCCTCATTCAGCTTAGCCTCCCGTTCGAATTCGGAGATCCGCTTGGTGAGGTAAACGACATGCCGGTTGCCCGGGAACCTGGCCGCCAGAGCGCTGTCGACTCTCTTGTACCATGCCATATCCTCATCCATTGACAACACAGGCCTTACGCCGAATGAATAGTTCACCACGATGAGCGCGGCAAAAGAGGTGGGATGCTGTTCGAGGAAGCTTGTCTCGTATGCCCGTTGTTCGTTCCATATCTGTTTGAAGATCGTGTCGGCTTTTAGTGTAAGTGCGACGAACAGGCTGTCGCCGCGGTGCAGGTCAAGCACCTCCTGCAATGAATCTGAACGGGCCTTCTGCCTGGATGAGAAAGCAAAGAATTCTCCCAGCAAGCGGGCATCTTCTGGACCGCTGATCCCGACCTTCCCCGGAAAATCTGCGGCGTTGCAAGATAGTTGCACCGTATCCCCCGGCGCGACCGTAACGACTGTCATCCTGTTATCGCCTGTTTTCACAATATAAAAACCGGGTTCCTTCGGGGAGATGGCAAAACGGAAAGAACCGTCACGGCCTGTGGCAAGCGAATCGATGGGAACCGTTCCCATCGGGTCCAGCTCCTCCAGCTTCAGCTTCAGGTCTGCACCTCCTTCGAAACGGCCTTCGATCGATGCCGTACCCTTCTCTCCCTCCCCGCACGATCCCAGGATCATCAACAATCCTGCGATCATCAGAATATCTTTAAATCTAGTTATCATATTATCCTTGTATCCCTGTATCCCTGCATCACACATACGTAATCTGCTCCTCCTTCACCGCCTCCTTGCCTTTCAGCTTAAGCAGCAGGCTCACGATCGTCACGACGTCCTTCTGGCAGTAAGTCACGATCCGCGGCAGGTCGTGCTCCTCGTAATAGACCCTGGCTACGTCTTTGCCTTCGATGTCATCCTTCGGGGTGGGGATATTAAACAGGGCGGCCAGCAGTTCCAGGGAGGTGAAGCTTTTATAGTCCCCGAATTTCCACAGGTCCATCGTATCGAGATGGTTCACCTCCCAGGGCTTTTTCCCCGACAGGTCGAGGATGGCCGGCACGGGGATCGCGTGGATCAGCATCCGGCGGATCAGGTAGGGGAAGTCGAATTCCCTGCCGTTGTGGGCGCACAGGTACAGGAATTTTTTCTCTGCCGATTTCCCGAGCATCAGCGCAAAATCGTTCAGGAGGTCTTTCTCATGGTCCCCGTAAAAGGATTTAATCCAGAGTGTGCCGCCCCGGAGAACACCGGTCGAAATGCAGATAATTCTTCCGAATTCCGCGTAGATGCCGGCCCGTTCATACCATTCGGCGGGTGTCTTGACGGAATCCGTGCCGTTCCGTTCAAATTTGGACAGGGTTTCCGATTTTTTGTCCCAGAGCCTGCGGAAGGCTTCAGGGAGGTCGTCATATCGCCTCGACATCGGGACAGTCTCGATGTCGAGGAAAAGGACGGATTCGATGTTGATGTGCTCGAGCATGC
>DAIRDK010000045.1:0-15449 GCA_036796175.1 Bacteroidales bacterium
TACACCTGGGCAGCCATCATGAACGGCTCCGAAGGCAGTAACAGCAACCCAAGCGGTGTACAGGGCATCTGCCCCGACGGATGGCACATCCCCAGCGATGATGAATGGATGGATCTCGAACGCTTTATCGGCATGAGTGAATCTGAGGTCTATCATGAGGATTGGCGTGGCATTGAGGGAAATAATCTGAAAGAGACCGGAACGCTACATTGGGAAGTTCAGGGATGGAATGCCCCTGATCCGTTTGGATTTAAAGCTTTACCAGGAGGAGCACGTTCTTCTGAAGGCCCATTCTTTCTTGAATCGAGGAGTTCATATTTTATGACCTCTACAAAGTACCCATACAATATACTTGTTGTTTACAGACTCTTAGCGGATTATCACCCCGGTATTGCAAGGTATTACGATATCCCTAATAGTGGAACTTCCTTGCGGTGTATTAGGGATTAATCTGGTTACACCGTATTACCTTGTTTTTTGTAAAGGCTGCTTCAACCCCTCCGCCTGTTTGAGATAAGCCTTGACCGTGCCAACCAGGATCTTGGCTTCAACGAGGATCGGCACCTTGTTGACATCGTCTGTCACCCATATTAATGCGTCCTCGTCCTTGCGGAAAATGGTTCCCTCCACCATGGTCGCCGAAAGCTTGTAACAGGAATACCTGGTTCCATCCCGGTTTTGTATGATTTCTTTACCCAGTTTTTTAAGCCTGATGGTGAATACCGAATCATCGATCACGACTTCAACGGGAAGAAGGACATTGACCGGCAACTGTTCAAGGTCGAGGGACCGGACATAATAGACTGACGCCAGCATATCGAACATGCACTCCGTTAAAGGGATGGTATCCGTCTTGATCGGTTTGTCGGGCCGCTTGGTATTGGAAAGGGCATACCCGAGACGGTTGAAAAACAGGACCCCGTTTGTCAGAATATAACCTCCTTCATTGATCTGCCTTCGGAACTCAAAGGACCTGAAGGTTTGCGGGTCGATCCAGGAATCATAATAATCGCGCACCTTGAACAGGAGATCATACCCTTTGTACGTGCTTCCGGTTGAACGCAGGTGGATCGCCGGTTTTCCCCTGTAATCAGTGACCTCGGCCGAGAAGGTCACTTCCCCGGCATCCACCCAGACAGGACCCCAGTTATAAGCCGCGATATATGTTGCCTTTTCTTTGTCGGGGAAGGGGAATAACCTCGGAGGGCATTGCCCGGAAAGCCTGCAGGTGAAAAGAAGGAAAACAAGAGCCGGTCCGAACCATTTACCTGTCACGTCTCCTCCATAGATAATAAACCGGTATGCCGACCAGAACGATCAGCAATCCCGGCCAGGTGTACAGGGGTTTGTAGATCAGCAGGATCGCCATGATGAGGGTGGCCGCAAGAATATAAACGGCCGGTACGACCGGGTAACCGAAGGCTTTGTAAGGCCGCTCCGCTAGCGGCTGTTTCCGTCGCAGGATGAAGATCCCGAAGATCGTCAGCACATAAAAGATAAGTACGGCGAAGATGACGTAGTCCAGCAGGTCGCTGTAGGTGCCGGAGAGACAGAGGAGACTTGCCCAGATTGCCTGGAAGGCGAGTCCGTATGCCGGGACCCCTTTGTTGTTCAGGTTTGCAATCTTTGTGAAGAAGATCCCGTCCCGGGCCATGGCATAATACACCCTGGCGCCGGAAAGGATCAGCCCGTTGTTGCAGCCGAAGGTGCTGATCACGATAAACCCTGCCATGATCAGCGCGGCATAATGACCAAATACATTGGCCATGGCTGCCGACGCCAGCCGGTCCTGGACTGCGTGGGAGATCCCGCGTTCAGCCAGGGTGACTCCGTCAGGGGCTCCCTGGATCGGGAGGACGGTGATATAAACCACGTTCGCGAGTAGATAAAGGACGGTGACCAGCAATGTCCCGAAGAACAGACTGAGCGGGATGTTCTTTCTCGGGTTGATCACCTCTCCGGCTGTAAAGGTTATGTTATTCCAGGCGTCGGATGAGAAGAGGGTCCCTACCATGGCCATGCCGATGGCAGCGACGACAGCAAACCCGGAAATCGGTTGCCACGTTCCGCCGGAGAACTCCTGCGGGCTCCAGAACAGGTCCATATTTGCCCGGATGGCATCATGGTTGGTGGCGAACCCTAATCCGATGATGATGAACAGAACCAGGAGCAGGACTTTTCCGGTAGTGAAGGTATTCTGTACCTGTTTGCCGGCCTGGATCCCCCTGGAGTTGACCCAGGTGAGGACGACGATCGATAGAATCGCGACGATCTGAACGGGTCCGAGCTTCAGGAACCCGGAATGGAACCAGGTCACATTCTCAGAGATACCCGGGAACAAAACCCCTGCATATTTTGCGAATGCCATGGCCACCGCGGCGATCGTTCCGGTCTGGATGACCATGAACAGCGTCCACCCGTATAAAAATCCCGTCAGCGGGTTGTACGCTTCTTTCAGGTAGACGTATTGTCCGCCTGCTTTAGGGAACATGCCGGCCAGTTCGCCGTAGCTGAGAGCCGCAAAGACGGTGAGGATTCCGGTGATCAGCCAGGTCATCATCAGCCAGCCCGGTGATACGAGGTGGCGGGCAATATCGGAACTGACAATGAAGATGCCGCAGGCGATCATCGATCCTGCAACGATCGCGGTGGAATCAAACAGGTTCAGCCGGCGCTGGAATGCGGAACTTTCGGTAGGCTGCATCGTTGATTTATTTGTTTAATAAGATGTAGTTCCTGAATTCACCGAGTGTCCCGGCACCCGGAATGTTCCTCTTGATCCATCCCATCAGCCGGTACCGCCATTGTTCGTGAACATGGGGCCGGCGGTCTCTCCTTGGTTTTCCGGAATACTGTAATTGATCCTTCCAGTCGAACCGGGCGATCCAGTCTTTCATCACCGCCGGATGGGTCTCCCGGAATTCTGCCAGGAGGTCCAGCGGGCCGTAATCAAAGGCAAAATAGTTCAGTTTGTCCAGCCGTTCCACCTCGGCTGCGCCTTTGTGGATCGTATCCAGCGATTTGGATTTGCTGACCATCAGGTTAGGTGGTCTGACCCAGCCGTAATGATAGATGTATGCATCCAGCTCGATGACCCTGAGCTTGTAAGTGTTCTCCTGCCGGCGGTAATTGAGCCCGTCAAAATCAGGGATCCTCCGGAACGACTGAGCGGATTCCCAGGAGTGGATGTCCGGGTCGTTCCGGATGATGCGGATCTCGCGGCTGTACCAGTGATGGCTCTTTTGGTAATGGCTGTAGTCTCCCCAGAAATGCCGGTATTTGAAGATCATCCCTTCGACCTCCGGGTCATCCAGGAACTGTTCGCATTTGGACCGGATCTCTTGCAGGTACTTTTCATGGATCACTTCATCGGCCTGGAGGTACAGCAGCCAGTCGCCGGAGCAGTGGGATTTGGCGATATCCGTCTGGTGGGCATTCTCCATCCCGCGGGGATACTTGTCCAGATCCCAGACGGTCTCGATGATCTTCACCTTCGGGTCGCCGATGCTGCGGATGATCTCCAGGGTACGGTCATCCGGATCCCCCTGGCCCACAGCGACGACGAACTCGTCCACAAGCGGAAGGGCCGACAGGATGGTTTCTTTCCACGGGTAATACAGCTTATCTGCATTCCGGGCCATCGAAAAACCGCTGATCTTCATTGATGGTCTTGTGCTAATCAAACATCTGCATGGAATGAAGCCTCTTATACAGGCCCTCCTGCCTGAGGAGTTCTTCGTGCTTCCCGGTCTCGACCATGCGGCCCTCGCTGAGAACGCAGATCAGGTCAGCATTGCGGATGGTGCTTAACCGGTGGGCAATGATGATGGAAGTCCTGTTTTGCATGACTTTGGACAGGGCATCCTGCACCAGGCGTTCCGATTCGGTGTCGAGTGATGAGGTGGCCTCGTCGAGGATCAGGATGGGCGGGTTCTTCAGGACGGCACGGGCGATGGATAATCGCTGGCGCTGGCCGCCCGACAGCTTCTGTCCCCGGTCTCCGATCACCGTCTGGTACCCGTTATCGGTATTCAGGATGAATTCAGCCGCATTGGCGATCCGGGCTGCGGCCTCCACTTCTTCCATGGTTACCTGGCTGGCCCCGAATGCGATGTTGTTAAAGATCGTGTCGTTGAACAGGATGGGTTCCTGGTTGACGATCCCCATCATGCACCGGAGATCTTCTAGTTTGTAATCCCTCACGGAGACCCCGTCGATCAGGATATCACCCTCAACCGTATCGTAGAAGCGCGGAAGAAGATCGGCCATGGTGGATTTTCCCGCACCTGACGGGCCTACCAGCGCAATAGTCTGTCCTTTCAGAATAGTCAGCGAAATGTTCCTGAGAACTTCTTCCGCATTGTATTTAAACGTTACATTCCGGTACTCGATCCGGTCGTTGAACGCAGTGATCGGCCTGGCATCAGGCTTTTCGACAATGTTGTTGATGCTGTTCAGGACTTCATAGACCCGGTCAGCGGATGCCAGTCCTTTCCTGACATTATATCTTGCCTGGTAAAATGATTTTGCCGGGTTAATGATTTGTCCGAAGATCAGGAGGTAGGCGATCAGCGTCTCGGGGTTCAGGGAGCCGATGCCGTTAAGCACCATATAACCCCCGTACCACATGGCGATGATGACCACGGTCGTCCCCAGAAATTCCGTTAGCGGGTTAGCGAGGTAAGTGCGCCGGTAGATCTTGTTCTGCAGGTTGGTGTAAGACTCATTGAGTTTGTTGAACCGGGAGTGGACCATCTCTTCCGCAGTGAACGCCTTCACCACACGGATCCCGCCAACGGTCTCATCGATCACCTGGAGCAGTTCCCCGGCCTTCTCCTGGCCCGCTTTGGATTGCTTCCTCAGGTTTTTCCCAAGTTTGCCAATAATGAAACCGCTGATGGGAAGAAGTGCAAAAACGAACAGGGACAAACCCGGGCTGAGCGCCACCAGGGTGATGAGAAAGATCACGATCGTCAGGGGATCCCGGAACAGCATTTCAAGCGAGCTCAGGATGGACCATTCGATCTCCTTGACATCGTTCGACATCCTGGACATGATATCACCTTTTTTCTCTTCCGTGAAATAAGAAAGCGGAAGTTCCAGGATCTTGACAAAGAGCTGTTCCCTGAGGTCTCTCACGATGCCGTTGCGCAAGGGGGCCAGGTTGTACATGGCCACATACCGGAACCAGGTCTTGAAGAAAGTAAATACGATCACCAGGATGCAGACCATCCCCAGTGCGGCCACTTTGCCATAACCGACAATGAACCAGCTTAGAATATAGTAGAAATATTCCTTCACCGATGAGGAGCTGAATGTAAAGGCATGAACTTCCGTCACGATGGCCTGCCGGTCGAAGAGGATCTGAAGGAACGGGATCGCCATGGTGACCGAAACCAGTGAAAACGCAACAGACAGTAAGTTGAACAGAACATTCATGGCTGCATTGCTCCAGTAAGGCTTCAGGAAGACAAGCAGTTTGCTGATATTTTTCATGGGATTAGATTACGGCAAATTTAGAAAAATTGAGCAATGATCCTGCGATTGATAACGCCGCATCAGGAGGTTTTAATACTTTTGGCAGGTTAATTCTTAGGCTGATGACTGGCGTGATCCATATTTCAGGGGCTGTTTCCTGGCGGGGGGGAGAGCAGCAGCTCTGGTACCTCGCCGGGGAACTCAGGGAACATGGCATCCGCCAGGCGATCCTGTGCCCCGCTGGATCTCCGCTTGCACGGAAGGCTCAGGCAGCCGGGATCCTGACCCGGACATACAGGAAAACGGGAGCTCTGAACGTTCAGGCAGCCAGGCAGCTGAGATCAGTGGTGAAGGAGATCTCCGCAACGGTCATCCATGCCCACGATTCCCATGGACATTCCATTGCCATCCTTTCTGCGGTCCTGGTTGGCAACAAAGTCCCGGTCATCGTCAGCCGGAGGGTGGATTTTGCGCCCGGAACAAGTTTCTTGTCGCGGTATAAATACAATCATCCGGCCGTGGCACGGATCATTTGCGTGTCAGATAAGATCCACCGGGTCATGGCCCGATACCTGGATGACCCGTCAAAACTGGTCACGATCCATTCAGGCATCGATACAGACAGGTTTCCCTACACGTCCAGGACCGGTTACCTGCGCGAAGAATTCCATCTCGGTCCGGGCGATATCCTGATCGGTAACACCTCAGCCATTGCCGTGCATAAGGATTATTTTACATTCCTGGATACGGCGGCGATCCTGGTATCACAAGATCCCCGGTTCCGTTTTTTTATCATCGGCGACGGGGACCTGCGTCAGAAGGTCCAGGCTTACCTTGAAGCCAAAGGCCTGCAGGATAAGGTCATCATGACCGGGTTCCGTGAGGATATTCCCCGGATCCTGCCCGACCTGGATGTCTTCCTGATGACTTCAACCACCGAAGGACTGGGAACCACCATCCTGGATGCATTTGCCTGCAAGGTCCCCGTGGTTGCGACAGCGGCAGGCGGTATTCCTGAAATGGTGATCGACGGCCAGACCGGGCTGCTGGCACCCGTCAGGGACCCGGAAGCGCTCGCTTCCTGCATCATGCGGGTTGCGGGAGACAAGGAACTGACATCGGCCCTGACCCGTTCAGCCTACGAATCGTTATCCCATTTTTCCAAAGAAAATACGGCCAGGGAAACGATGATAATCTATGAGGCGGTTGAAGCCCTCACCCGTTAATACTCGATGATGCCGGGTTTCCGGTAGGTTTTCCAGTCCCCGCGGGTGAAGTCCGGGAACTTTACTGGAGCGCTGTCCGAAGCAACCGACAGGGCTGACAACGCGGTCACCGCCGACCAGGCTGCGGCGTCGTAAACATCCATATCCAGCGGCACACCCCGGTTCAGGCAATCGATCAGCCGGTAGATCATGACAAAGTCCATCCCGCCGTGGCCGCCGTACTTCTCTATTTCATTCTTCAGCCGGTCCCAGATCGGGTGGCGGTACTTTTTCCTGAACTCCTCGTATTTGTCATTGCTCAGCCAACCATGGCCCTGACCGTTCACCGAAAGTCGTGAAGGGTACCCTTCATGATAGGCCAGGGTCCCTGCAAGGGCGTTGAGGCGGCTGTACGGCCTGGGCGACACCACGTCGTGCTGGACCAGGATGGTGCGTCCTTTGGCCGTCTTGATCAGCGAGTTGTTCATGTCGCCGTGTTTGGCCTGTTTCAGGTCGAAATACGGATTTGACGGATCGACCGTCCGGGAGTATGCCGACATCCCGGCCTGGATGGTACTCATGGACACCAGGTATTCGAAGCTGTCACTCCGGTTGATATCCATATACCATGCAACCGGTCCGAGTCCGTGAGTGGGGTATAGGTTGCCGTCCCTGGCGATGTTTTCTTTGATCCTCCAGAAATCATAGTAATAGGTATCTGAGAACATCAATTCTCGCAAGTCGTGGATATATGCTGCTTCTCCGTAAGTGAGCGTCCCGAAGACACCGTTCTGCACCATGTTCAGGATCCAGAGTTCCTCATCCCCGTAACAGACGTTCTCCATCATCATGCAGTTCTTCTGCATCTCTTCGGCTGTGTTCACCAGTTCCCAGTTTTCATCGGGTGTAATGGCAGCGGGGACCTCCACAGCAACATGTTTCCCCATTCTCATCGAATACACTGCCATCGGGGTATGCAGGGCCCAGGGGGTGGCGATGACCACCAGGTCGATGTCGTCGCGGCCGACCATCTCCTTCCAGGAATCTGCTTTCCCCGAGTAAACAACCGGTTTCTGGCCGCTTTGGGTCTTGTTGATCATTCCCAGGGC
The DNA here is from genome assembly GCA_036796175.1 of Bacteroidales bacterium. Classification (GTDB taxonomy): domain Bacteria; phylum Bacteroidota; class Bacteroidia; order Bacteroidales; family FEN-979; genus DAIRDK01. The sequence goes on from DAIRDK010000045.1 coordinate 7,793, forward strand.
CTCCTGGGCTTTTTCGTTCCGGATATCACAAAGAGCCACGATCGTGGCTTTGTCCGGGCAGAGGGCATTGACCAGTTCCACATGATCGGCTCCCCGGTTCCCGAGGCCGATAAACGCGACACGGACCTGCTTCATTGGCGCTGCCTTCAATCCGATCACCGACTTTCCCGTCCGGGCCGGGATTTCGGACAGTTTTGCGAGCAGGCCTTCAAGTTTTCCGGGTTTCCCTGCAAACAGGAGATCTGTAAACCCAAGTGTTGCGGCCCCCAGGGCGCCGGCCTTAAGGAAACTGCGGCGGGAGAAACGGTGTTTCATGGATATTGGATGTTGGATATTGGATGTTGGATGAATGCAAAGATATTAATTCAGGAGTAGATTAACTTCTATCTTTGCGGGGATGACTGCGAATAATCCGTTCACCATGATGGCCAAGCCCATCGGCGCTACCTGCAACCTGAATTGCAGTTACTGCTATTATCTCGAGAAGGAAAAAATCTACCCGAACGATCCACAGAAGTGGGCCATGAGCGAGAAGTTGCTGGAGAATTTCATCGCGCAGTCGATCTATTCATGCACGCAGCCAACTGTCCTGTTTACATGGCATGGCGGTGAACCCATCATGCGGGGCATGGAGTTTTTTCAAAAAATCGTCCGGCTGCAGGAGAAATACGGAGAGGGCAGGAGTATTGAAAACTCGATCCAGACCAACGGGACTACCCTTACCGACGACTGGTGCCGTTTTTTTTACGATAACCATTTTCTGGTCGGGCTGTCCATCGACGGGCCTGAACATTGCCACGACCATTACAGGGTGTACAGGAACGGGCAGGGAAGTTTCTCAAAGTGCATGAAAGGACTGGAACTGCTGATAAAACGTAAAGTTGAATTCAACACCTTGTCGGTCGTCAACGATTACAATGCCCTTTACCCGATTGAGATATACAGATTCCTGAAAGGGATCGGGAGCAGGTATATGCAGTTCCTGCCGGTCGTGGAGTGGACCGATCCGGCGGCCAGTCAGGACGAACTGCGAATATTACCCGGCAATACGCATAAAAATGCCGAAGTCACCGACTGGACAGTTGATCCCCTTGATTACGGGAACTTCCTTGTCAGGATCTTCGACGAGTGGGTCAGGAACGATATCGGGGATGTATTTGTCATCACTTTTGACTGTGTCCTCACCAACTGGATGAGGGTGCCGCCGCCTGTATGCGTGGCTGCAAGGACATGCGGAAATGCAGGGGTAATGGAGTATAACGGGGATGTGTACTCCTGCGACCATTATGTTTTCCCGGAATACCGGCTGGGGAACATCGCCGACAAATCCCTGCTTACCCTGATGCACTCGCCGGTTCAGCAACAGTTTGGAAAAGACAAGCTGGACCGCCTGCCTGGTTACTGCATAAGATGCGAATACCTGGACCTGTGCAACGGAGAATGCCCGAAAAACAGGATCGCTGTTACGCCCGACGGAGAACCGGGACTGAACTACCTGTGTCCGGGCTTTAAAAAATTCTACAGACACTCCGAGTCCTATTTCGATTTCATGGCCAATGAACTGCAGCACAACCGGCCGCCATCAAATGTGAAGATATGGGCAATAGGTAAGTCGAGGGGTGCCTGAATGAATCACTGTTTTACAAGGATCATTTTTTTTGCTAACAGCTGATTGCCAAAATTCAGTGTATAAAAATAGACCCCGGACGGAAATGTTGAAGCATCTAGGGTATATATGTGTGTTCCTTGCGGCAGGGTTTGATCCATAAGGACACGCACAACCCTTCCGGTTAAGTCGGTGACCTCCAACCTTGCACGGCCGTGCTCGGGAAGATAGAATGAAAGGGTGGTCTGTTTGATGAAAGGGTTGGGGAGATTCTGGAATAACCGGACCTGGTTCGGGGATGCTCCAGGTTCATAATAACCGAGGGCATAAGCAAGCTGGATTCGCAGGGAATCGTTTATCGCCTGGATCTGCTCCCTGGTCATCCCGGGAACGGTCACGTCGGTTCTAACGATGTCTGTTGAATAATCGACAAGGTTGGTTGTTTCTGTCGGATCGGATACCAGGCAGTAGAGTTCCCACTGGTCTGCCTCATTACCATTAGGATCGACGTACCGGACCAGTTTCCAATCACCTGTGCAGAACGCCTTAACATTATTCGGCTGCCTGACCGTTCCCTCGGAGATGTCAACTCCCAATGCAATCGTGGAATCAACCCGGTGCAGGAACAGGTCATAGGGATCGTCGTACGCACTGCTGCCCAGTTCGGTGATCATATCGTCGGAAATGAACAATACGCCGGTCCTTGGATTTCCATCGTTTCCAAGGATGGGGCCGGTACTTATGCCTTTGATGTACGGTGACAGATCAACGCCCGGAAAATCCTGGAGCGGGGCAGAAACATTGCCAGCCCGAAGAGTATTGCGCACTTCCTCCACCTCAATTCCGGCCAGCCCAAGCAAGGTGGGTGCAAAGTCAATGGAACTGGTTGTTGCTGTGATCTCACGCATCTCCTGACTGTCGGGGTTAATGAGTGGGGAGGAGATGATCATGGGAACCCGGATCGATTCTTCGTATGCATTGTGCCATTTTTGGATGATTCCACCGTGTGATGCTGTCATGTCGCCATGATCGGAGAGGAAGATCACGATGGTATTCTCAGCAAGACCATTGGAATCAAGTGCCTGAAGAACCCGATTGATCTGGATGTCGGCTAAGTAATGGAGGTAGAAATAAAACTGTACGTAACTAAGAGCCCAGTCTTGAGCGTAATTCTTCTGGAGCCGGAACGGGTGAGGTGACATGAGCGGTCCCGACAAGGTCCCGATGTTGGCATCGGTCTTGGCTCCCCAACCCAGTCCCCATTTGTACAGAAAATCCTGTTGGCATTCCGGTTTGGTTGACAGTATTTCGTTGTAAGTTGGTGGCAGGGAGCTGTTATCTTGCGGAAATCCGGCAGGATTAAGTGGGACCCTGATGGTTTCATAAACAGTTGAATCACCGTTAACCATGGTTTGAACCGTTCCGTACAGGCTGTAATCTCCCGGAGCTGGAATAGACAGGGGAGGGGGATAGTTCGTCCATGAAACAACTCCGTTGGTGTCAAACACCTGCCATTGAATCGGCCAGGCACTAACGTCATGAGGATTCACAAAGGATGCGACCATGAGCCAGGGGTCCTGAGTTGTATCGGCACCCATCTGGTTCAGGAACTCCACGGCTTTATCCCCGAAAACAACATCACGATAAACTCCCAGGTTATCGGCTCCGCCGCCGTGAGGTTCGGGATAGGAGCTCCCGTAATCGGAGAATCCCCATGGATCCAGAAAGGAAGATGGTTTGGGATCTGAGACATGCCACTTCCCAAAATAGTGGGTGGTATAACCGGCAGCCCGGAACATATCTCCAATCGTTGGGGCTCCCAGGGAATCGAGGAAGTGAACATCGCCGGGTGCTTTAAAGAGCCCATCGGTCTGTTCCACCCCGGTGATATTAGGAAATTGTCCGGTCATGATACAGCAGCGGCTGGGGACAGATGCGGCGGACGCAGTATAGTGCTTTTTCAGGATCACCGAGTTCTGCCGGAGTCTCATCAATCCGGGAAAATATTGCGTGTAGGTATTCCCGGGGGTAAGCGATCTGAAGCCCAGGATCTCTTTCAGTTCCGGAACCGCACCCTCCAGAGGCCCGTATCCCTCAGGCGGAGTCTGCATCTGGTCCACCATGATCAGCAGGATGTTCGGATGGTTTTCGGTTCTTGATTTAGGATTGCCGCCGTATGAGGTCAGCGTTGTGACAGCCAGCAATGACGGGGGAAGGCTGCGGAGGAACTGTTTTGGGATCCGGTTCATGATGATAATATTGTACTTGCTAAGATAAGTAGAATAGTATGATCCAAGGATAATCCAGTGAAAATGAAAATGGCGAAACAGTTTTCACCATTTCGCCATTTCACCATTTCGCTATTTGTTTCTGGTAGCGGGGACGAGAATTGAACTCGTGACCTCCGGGTTATGAATCCGACGCTCTAACCAACTGAGCTACCCCGCCGTTTTTGGAGGGGCAAAGGTAGGAGTTTTTAGGAAAAGTGCAAAATGCAGATGCAAGGATGCAAGGATGCAAGGATAGAGGGATACAGGGATACAGGGATGCAGGGATGCAGGGATGGGAATCTATAGTGATACTTGTTTCGAACTAAGCAGCCCCTGATTCTCAGTGTTCTAAAAAATAGTTTTGATCTATTGCATTACCTTTTGGACATAGACCGGATTAAGGGTAAACAATCATGAATTACCGCGACTTGGAAATCTGGAAATTGGCAAATGTATTAATCCAGGCAATCCACGAAGTAACTCTAAACAAGCTCCCCTCGTTTGAGGATTTTGAGACCGGGAGCCAGATAAGACGATCATCGAAATCCATCAAAGCCAACATCGTGGAAGGATATGGCAGAAGGCAGTACAAGAAAGACTTTCTTCATTTCCTGATCATTGCGCAGGCGTCACTTGATGAAACAAGAGATCATCTTGAAACACTGTATGAAACCGGTTCTCTGAGGGATAAAACGGAATACGATAGGTTGATGACAATGCTGGATGCTTTGGGTCGAAAGTTGTATTTTTTTATAAAATCCGTTGAGACCAACCACAAATCAAGACCTTTTAAATAAATAAGGATTCCCCCTTTAGATCCTTGTATCCTTGTATCCTTGTATCCTTGTATCCTTGTATCCTTGTATCCTTGCATCCTTGCATCCCTGCATCCTTGCATCGACCTCCCCCTGTTAACAAATTATCAAATCTTCCAACGATTGTGATTTAAATCACAACAAACCATGACGAGTATCATACAGTGATTCTAAAACGCTATACATAGTTCTTGTACTTTTGTCTGCACATATATCAATACATAGATATAAAAAACGTCAACCCCTCAACTTATGAACCAGGAGATCGAACAACAAGTTAATGAACTGAAAATCAAGCTGAATAAACTTGAAGCAGGAACCAAGGACCAATTATCCATGGTCATCTTCTCCGGCGACATGGACAAGATCCTTGCGGCCCTGATCATCGCCACCGGCGCTGCCGCATACGACATGAAAGTCAAGCTCTTTTTTACCTTCTGGGCCATTTCGGCACTTCGTGATCCCGGGAAACAGGGGAAAGGGAAGAACTTGATCGAAAAGATGTTCGGAATGATGCTTCCCAAAGGAAGTGCGAAGCTGAAATTATCGAAAATGAACATGTGCGGAATGGGAACCGCCATGATCAAGGGGATCATGAAAAAACACAAAGTGGCATCCCTCGAAGAGATGCTCAAAACGGCCGGAGAACTCGGCATTGAGATCAATATCTGCGAGATGTCGATGAACCTGATGGGGTTCAAACGGGAAGAGATGATCGATTATCCCGCCATGACCGTCTGCGGAGTGGCGACGTTCCTTTCTGATGCGCAGGAAAGCAAAATTCAATTATTTATATAATTCTATTTAACAGGAGAAAACAATGAGCACAGACGACCTGAAAAATCTGAAATCCAACAAAATTGTTGACGCACGAGGTACCGCTTGCCCCGGACCGCTTTTAGCTGCAAAAAAAGCGATCGGTGAAATTGAGTCCGGCGAGATCATGGAGATCTATTCTTCCGATGAAGGCACTAAGAACGATATCCCGAAATGGTGCCAGAAAATGGCTCATGAGTTTCTCGGTATTGTCGAAGAGGACAGTTATTCCAGACTTTTTCTTAAGAAAGCATAACCTTAACGGGGATCCCCACACAAGCCATTCCGGTCGGTTCAGGAGAACATACAGATGTGTGTTCCGGCCGGAGGCTTGCCAAATAGAAATCAAATGGAAACAAAAAGATCACCCAGGATCCTGGTATTCTCAACCGAAAAAATATCAGATCCCGGCATCGACCAGGCGGGACTTCGCAAGATCCACTACTCGCCGTCGGTTTACGTTATCAGCCTGCCCTGCTCATCCGGGATCAAACCCCGGTGGGTCATGCATGCCTTTGAACGCGGATTCGACGGCGTGTTCATCGCCGCCGACGGTCACGAATGTTCATACAGCCCGCATTGTCCTGAGCTGACCAACGACATTGTCGCCGAATGCCAGCGGCTGATGAAGGAAAAAGAGATCAGTCCGAAACGGATCCGCATGGCGGCCATCTGTTCGGTCTGCGCCGAACCCTTTGCCAATCACATGGCCAATTTCACCAAGATCTTAACAGAACTCGAATGAACACAGAAGAACAGAAATATGACGTGATGGTCATCGGGGGAGGCATTGCCGGACAGGAAGCCGCCCTCTCCCTGGCCAACATGGATCATCAGGTCCTGCTGGTCGAGAAAGGACTCTCCATCGGCGGCAAGATGATCCAGCTGAGCAAAGTGTTCCCAACCCTCGACTGTGCAGCCTGCATCACCACTCCAAAAATGTCGGAAACCGCCCGTCATCCGAATATCACGCTGCTTCTGAATTCGGAAATCGACGCGATCACCAGGAACGAGAAGGGATTTCATGTTGAGGTGACCAAACATCCCCGGTATGTCAAACCGGAGGCCTGTACGGGCTGCCAGGAGTGCGAAATGGCTTGCCCCGAGGTCCGTTCCGATGAATACAATGCCCACCTGGCCGGCCGAAAAGTGGCTTATATCCCGTTCAGCCTGGCCAACCCAAGGATTGCCGTGATCGAACGTCAGGATACCTCGGCCCCATGCATTGCCGCCTGCCCTGGCGGAGTCAAGCCCTACGGGTATATCTCCCTGGTCCGGAATGGCCAGTACGAAGAAGCCATGCACCTGCATATGGAGGACATCCCGATCCCCGGAAGCCTGGGTCGTGCCTGTTACGCACCCTGCCAGGGCGAGTGCACCCGGGGCCTGATGGAAGGATCTGTCGATATCCGACGGATCAAGCGATTTTTTGCTGAAGACTATTATACCAAGTATCCCAATGAACCGGCACGGAATATCCAGAATGAAAGCGGTAAACAGGTCGCCATCGTGGGTTCCGGACCCGCCGGACTGACGGCGGCATACCACCTCGCCCTGGCCGGGCACCGGGTCAGGATATTCGAAGCGGCTCCCGAAGCAGGAGGCATGCTGAAACTTACGTTACCGGAATACCGTCTCCCGAATGCTGTGGTGAACCGCGATATTGAGAACATCACCGCACTGGGAGTCGAAATCGAATGCAACCATCCCATCGGCAACCTGGCTGAACTGAAAGAGGCGGGCTACGACTCCGTGTTCCTTGCAGTGGGCACCCATTCGACTTCCAAACTGAAAGTTCCCGGCAGTGAAATGAACGGGATCGTATCGTGTCTCGATTTCCTGAGGGAATCCAAGATCGGGATCAAATCCGACCTGAAGGGCAAAAAAGTCATGGTCATCGGCGGCGGGAACACCGCCATGGATTCGGCACGGACCGCACTGCGGCTCGGTGCCTCCACCGTTTCCGTCATCTACCGCCGGAGCCGGGAAGAGATGCCGGCCTGGAAAGAGGAGGTGCACGAAGCCGAAGAGGAAGGGATCAACTTCCAATTCCTGCGAAACCCAATCCGGTTTACAGGGAATAGCGGGACCATTGAACAGGCAGTGTTGGTTAAGATGGAACTGGGCGCTCCCGACGCCAGTGGCCGGAG
>DAIRDK010000046.1:0-5573 GCA_036796175.1 Bacteroidales bacterium
TCTTCACTCATTTTGGTGCCATCCGGATCAGCACGGCTGCAATGATCCCGAAGAGGATATTGGGGATCCACACCGCGATATAGGGTGGAACATTGCCGAAAGCCCCGAATACCGCTGAGATCTGCATGAAGAGAATGTAGATGAACGTAAGCGCCAGTCCGAATCCCAGGTGGAATCCGATCCCGCCGCGGACTTTCCGGCTGGAAACCGCCACGCCGATCAGGGTCAGGATAATCGTGGCAAAAGGGAATGCCCAGCGCTCGTATTTTTTGACCATGAAAGCCCGGACATCCGGGTCCCCCCTTAGTTTTTTCTTGGCGATATGCTCTCTCAACTGCCAGTAACCCATGACTTTGACCTCTTCGATGTCTTCCACGAAGTCCTTGGGGGTGATGGGCAGGACCGTGTCGATGACCCGGCCTTTGGTGAGGGTCTCATTAAGGCTGTCGATGTTACGCCGGTAGTAATGCTCCAGCTTCCAGCGGTTCCGGATGCTGTCGTAGCTGATCTTGTCGGCCATGATCTTATAGGTCATTTCGGTACCCCTGAACTGCTCGAGGGAGAATTTGTAACCCACCTTGCTGGTGAGGCTGAAATTCTCCACGTACAGGAATGTTCCCGGACTGATCTGCTTGTGCACGTTCATGTCGCTCGATGTTTTTTCACTTCGAACGTATTTGTTCTCGAAAGCCAGCATGGACCGGTTTGTATAAGGAATGACGAAGTTGGTCAGGATGAACGAAAGCAATCCGAGAATGACCGATGAGACAAGGTACGGGAACAGCATCCGCCGAAAGCTGATCCCGCTGCTGAGGATCGCGATGATCTCGCTTCGTGAGGCCATCTGCGAAGTGAAGAAGATGACCGCGATGAAGATCAGGAGGTAGCTGAAGAGGTTGATAAAATAGGGGATGAAATTCAGGTAATAGTCGAAGATGATCTCTTTCAGCGGTGTGCTGTGGCTCAGGAAATCATCGATCTTTTCCGAGATATCGAAAATGATCACGATGAAGATCAGCAGGATCATCGTGAAAAAGAAAGTGCCCAGGAATTTACGGATGATATAGCGGTCGATGGTCCTCATGGTTCAGATCCGTTGCATGAGTTGTTTGACCATGATCTCTTTCCATCCGGTAAATGTGCCTGCCATGATGTTCTTGCGCGATTCGCGCATCAGCCACATGTAGAATCCGAGATTGTGCACGGTGGCGATCATCGGGGCGAGCATTTCGCGGGCGACGAACAGGTGCCTGAGGAACGCTTTCGAATATTCGTTGTCAGCAGGCACATCGCCATCGGGTTCGATGGGAGAGAAGTCTTCTTTCCACTTTTCGTTCTTGATATTGATAATGCCGTTTTTGGTGAAAAGCCATCCGTTCCTTCCGTTGCGCGTAGGAATGACGCAGTCGAACATGTCGATGCCCAGGGCAATGCTCTCCAGGATGTTGGCGGGCGTTCCGACACCCATCAGGTAGCGTGGCTTGTCGTCGGGCAGGATCCGGCAGACCAGGTCGGTCATGGTATACATCTCCTGTGCAGGTTCTCCGACCGACAGTCCGCCGATGGCATTTCCGTCCGCACCGGCGGCAGCCACAATTTCGGCCGATTCTTTCCGGAGCCCGGGATAGACACTCCCCTGGACGATCGGGAATAACGCCTGGCGGTATCCGTGCGGGCATTCGGTGGACGCGAACTGCTGCAGGCAGCGGTCGAGCCAGCGGTGGGTCCGCCGCATCGACTTTTTGGCATACCCCGGCTCACAGGGGTAAGGAGTGCATTCATCGAACGCCATGATGATGTCGGCGCCAAGCTGCCGCTGGATGTCGATGGCTTTTTCCGGGGTGAAGGTATGACGGGAACCGTCGGTATGCGACTGGAAGATCACGCCATCCTCGCTGATCTTGCGGATATCGGCCAGGGAATAGATCTGGTATCCGCCGCTGTCGGTCAGTACGGGCCGATCCCACCCGTTGAAGTTATGGATCCCGCCTGCTGCTGCTATCGTGCCGGGTCCCGGCCTCAGGTAGAGATGGTAAGTGTTCGACAACAGGATCTGCGCCTTCACCTCCTCCCGGAGTTGCCGGATATGGAGAGCTTTGACTGCTCCGGCCGTGCCGACGGGCATGAAAAAAGGGGTTTCTACGGGACCGTGGTCCGTCTTCAGCAGGCCGGCGCGGGCAGAAGAACGCGGATCACGGTGCGAGATCGAGAATACCATACATTTACTTATCAACCAAACCCCTTATTTATCCACAAAGGTAGAGGATTCTTGCATAATATGAATATTTTTGCCGCGGTACGATGTTAAATGATGTTAAATGCCGGAAGCCTTCATTGACCCGCATCCCTTAGTCCTGGCCCTGTTCATTTTATTTGCCTCCTGCTTCTTCTTTCAGATGGTATACCTGTGGGCCGTTCTGTTCCGTGTCGGGAAAGGGAAAGATGCCGTTTATCCCGGCAACGAACCGGGCGTGTCGGTGGTCATATGCGCGCACAACGAATACCTGAATCTGCAGGAGAAGCTGCCCTTGATCCTTTCACAGGACTATCCCGAGTATGAGGTGATCGTTGTAAATCATGCTTCCGATGACGACACGGGCTTCCTCCTTACGGGCCTCGCCGACCATTACCCGCGGCTGAAGATCGTGGACATACCCAATGACCGCAATTTCTTCACCGGTAAGAAATTCCCGCTCTCCATCGGGATCAAGTCGGCCCGCTACGAACAGGTGCTGCTCACGGATGCCGACTGCCGTCCTGCGGGCGACCAGTGGATCCGGTCCATGGCTTCCGCCTTCCGCGATAAACAAGAGATCGTTCTCGGTTATGGGGCTTATGAGAAGCTCCCCGGTTTTTTAAACCAGATGATCCGGTTCGATGCGGCCGCCGTCGCCATGCAATTTCTCTCTTATGCGCTGGCCGGAATCCCGTATATGGGTGTCGGCCGGAATCTGGCTTACCTGAAATCACTCTTTTACCGGCATAACGGATTTATCTCCCATTACCGGATCCGGTCCGGCGATGATGACCTCTTTGTCAACCGCGTGGCACGTAAACGGAATACCACGGTAATGCTCAGCCCCTCCTCCTTTACGTACAGCAATCCCAAGCGAACGCTGGGGAAATGGATCACCCAGAAGAAAAGGCACTTCTCCACCTCCGTGTATTATCGTCCTGTACACAAATTCCTGCTGGGATTCTGGTCCCTGACGCTGGTGCTTTTCTGGATCTCCCTGGTCATCCTCCTGTCGATCCGGTTCGCGTGGATTATTGTCCTGGGGATGTTATTGCTGATTCTGGTCAGCAGATACATTGTCCTGGGGCGGTGGATGGCCCGACTGCGGGAGAAAGACCTGATCTGGATCGCCCCGTTCCTCGAACTGCTCCTGCTTCTGCTGAACGGGAGCGTGTTCTTCTCTAACCTGGTCAAGAAACCCGTCCGATGGAAGTGACAACGCACCTTACCGAAAAAGCTCAGCGGGACTATAAGCTGGTGCAGCTCGCCATCACACGGGGTGACCGGAAAGCGTATGCCGACCTGCTCAACAACTACCGCGATTCCCTTTATTTCATGCTCCTGAAGATGACGAATAACCCCACCGATGCCGAAGATCTCACCATCGAGGCATTTGGCAAGGCATTCAAGAACCTGGAGCAGTACACCCCTGATTATGCGTTCAGCACCTGGCTCTTTCGGATCGCTGCCAACAACTGCATCGACTTCCTGCGCAAGAGCCGCCGGATCCAGATCGTCGACGGGATCACCAATGAGGATGAGGAGTATACAGATTATCCCTCCAACCTGCCGGCCGATACCCCGTCGCCCGACCAGCGGGTCATCGAAAAACAGAAGATCCAGCTGATGCGTGAGGTGGTGGAGCGTCTGAAACCCCATTACCGTCAGCTGGTCGAACTCCGCTACTTCAGGGAACTCTCGTACGAGGAGATCGCGACCGAACTGAACCTGCCGCTGGGAACAGTGAAAGCGCAACTCTTCCGCGCCCGTGATCTTCTGTACCAGATCCTGAAGGATAAACAGGAACGCATTTAAACGAAGGACGAGAATTTCCATTAATTTTACAATCTTCAATCTAGTTTTGAGTGTTGACTTTTGAGTTTTGAGTTATTGTCATGTCCACAGATTTCCAAAAAGCCATAATCAACGGTATCCCGTCTGAGATACCCGATACGAGGCCCCTTGATCCATCCGTCAGCCACGCCCCCGTACGCAAGGATATTCTGACTTCCGAAGAGAAGAAACTGGCGCTGAAGAATGCCTTGCGTTATTTCGATCAGCGGCATCACGCCGTTTTGGCGCCTGAGTTTGCGAAGGAACTGAAAGCATACGGACGGATCTACATGTACCGGTTCCGCCCCGAATACCGGATGTATGCCCGGCCGATCCACGAATATCCGCACAAATGCAAACAAGCTGCGGCGATCATGCTGATGATCCAGAACAACCTGGATCCGGCGGTGGCGCAGCATCCGCATGAACTCATCACATACGGAGGCAATGGGGCAGTATTCCAGAACTGGGCGCAATATCTGCTGACCATGAAATACCTGGCGGAGATGACCGACGAACAGACCCTGGTCATGTACTCGGGCCATCCGCTGGGGTTGTTCCCCTCGCATCCGGATGCACCCCGCGTGGTCGTCACCAACGGCATGATGATCCCCAACTATTCGAAGCCCGACGACTGGGAACGGTTCAATGCGCTTGGCGTTACCCAATACGGCCAGATGACCGCCGGGAGCTACATGTACATCGGCCCCCAGGGGATCGTGCACGGCACCACGATCACGATCATGAACGCTGCACGCCGGCAGAATACATCCGGCATCCGGAATCCAGCATCCGGCATCGGTAAAAAGTTATTCATTTCTTCAGGTCTGGGCGGTATGTCCGGCGCCCAGGCCAAGGCGGCCGTGATCTCCGGAACCGTCGGCGTGATCGCCGAGGTGAACGAAAAGGCGGTCTGGAAACGCCATTCGCAGGGCTGGGTTGATGAGGTGTACAAAACAACGGACGAAGTCATCGCCCGCATGCTCGATGCGCAGTCGAAGAACGAAGCGGTATCGATAGCCTATCTCGGCAATATCGTCGACCTCTGGGAACAGCTTGCCGCAAAAGGGGTGAGGGTCGAACTCGGTTCCGATCAGACCTCCCTGCATAATCCCTGGGCCGGCGGATACTACCCGGCCGGATTAAGCTTCGGGCAGGCGAACGAGATGATGGTGAAAGACCCGGAGAAATTCAGAGAGGCCGTGCAGGCCTCACTCCGCAGGCAGGTTACAGCGATCAATCAGGTCACGGGCCACGGCATGTACTTCTTTGACTACGGCAATGCCTTCCTGCTGGAATCGGGCCGGGCAGGGGCGGATATCTTCAGAGCCGACGGCCGTTTCCGTTATCCCTCCTATGTGCAGGACATCATGGGCCCGCTCTTTTTCGATTACGGCTTCGGGCCGTTCCGCTGGGTGTGCACATCGGGCGCACCGGAGGACCTGGCCACGACGGATGCCATCGCAGCCTCGGTACTTGAGGAGATCGCCTCACATTCACCGGC
>DAIRDK010000046.1:5583-15248 GCA_036796175.1 Bacteroidales bacterium
ATGCGCGATAACATCCACTGGATCCGGGAGGCAGCAAAAAACAAGCTGGTCGTGGGCTCGCAGGCTCGCATCCTGTATGCCGACTGCGAAGGCCGGACCCAGATCGCTGCTGCCTTCAACGAAGCCATCCGCTCCGGCAAGGTTACGGCACCGGTCGTCCTTGGCCGCGACCATCATGATGTTTCAGGAACCGATTCGCCTTATCGTGAAACATCGAATATTTATGACGGATCCCAGTTCACTGCCGACATGGCCGTGCAGAATGTCATCGGGGACAGCTTCCGCGGTGCCACGTGGGTCTCGCTGCACAATGGCGGCGGCGTCGGCTGGGGCGAAGTGATCAACGGCGGCTTCGGAATGCTGCTTGATGGCTCGGCGGATGCAGATCGCCGACTGCGGTCGATGCTGCACTGGGATGTCAACAACGGCATCGCCCGCAGGGCCTGGGCCCGGAACGACGAAGCGATCTTTGCGATCACCCGGGCCATGGAAGCGGAACCCAAACTGAGAGTGACATTGCCCAATCCCGTTGACCCGGACATTCCTGACCTGGCCTGACCGGATTCACGGAGTCGGTTTTTTTTGTAATTTTGCCGGTACCATGGTGATGAAAGCCTTAACGGTTTTTCTGGCAATCTATATTGTCCTCCTGAGCGGCTTGCCCTGCCCGGATATAGCTTTTCACAGCGCATCCCCAAAGACTGAATTGACCCGGGATACCTCTGCAGGTGATCAAGGAGATCAGGACCACTGTTCGCCATTTTGCACCTGTCAGTGCTGCCAGGCATGTTTTCAACTGCCTGACATGAGGTTCGAATTTGCAGTTCTCGGCGCCGGATTTGCGGTCCATGCCATCCGGACGGACTATAAAAACCTGGTCCTGTTCGACTTCTTCATCCCTCCCAAAGCCTGATACCACCCGTTTTTATTAATCTTTCCTGTTGATCCGCCATTCGGAACGGGGACCCTTGTACCGGGTCGGTAACTCATTTGCAGAATTTATTAATACTGACATTATGATCGAACGCATCATTCATTTTTCGATAAAAAACAAATTCATCGTCGGCTTGTTTGTCCTGGCTCTCATCGGGTGGGGAACCTACTCGCTGACCAGGCTCCCGATCGATGCCATCCCGGACATCACGAACAACCAGGTGCAGGTGATATCGCTCGCACCTTCCCTTGCAGTGCAGGAAGTGGAAAGCTTCATTACGGCTCCGATCGAAGTCGCTGTTGTAAATATCCCGGATATCATTGAGCTGCGTTCCATTTCCCGGCTTGGTTTATCGGTGGTTACCGTGGTGTTCAAAGATGATGTGGATGTATACTGGGCGAGGCAGCAACTCAGCGAACGCCTTAAAGAGGCCGAAGACAACATTCCCCCGGGATTGGCAAAGATCGAACTGGCCCCCATCTCAACCGGGCTGGGTGAAATATACCAGTACCGGCTGGCTGTTGATCCCGGATTGGAAAACCGGTATACCCCAACGGAACTGCGGACTATCCAGGATTGGATCGTCCGGCGAGAGATGCTCGGGACACCGGGCGTGGCCGACATCAACAGTTATGGTGGCTTCGTCAGGCAATACGAGATCGCCGTCAATCCCGACCGGCTGCGCGGGATGAACCTTACCCTCACCGATATTTTTGACGCCCTTGAGAGAAACAATGAAAATACCGGCAGCGCCTATATTGATAAAAAGCCCACTGCGTATTTCATCCGCGGGATCGGACTGGTAAAGACCCTGGAGGATATTGAGAACATTGTCATTCGCACGAATGAGTCGGGGATCCCGTTGCTGATCCGCGATGTGGCTAAGGTTCAGTATGGAAGCGCAACCCGTTACGGAGCCTTTGTGGTGGATACCGCCGAAGCGGTCGGAGGGGTGGTCATGATGCTGAAAGGGGCCAATGCGCATGAAGTCATTGACAATGTCCAGACCCGGATAGAATCCATTCAGAAGTCCTTGCCCGAGGGCGTGAAGATCGAACCGTTCCTCAACCGGTCCGACCTGGTGGGACGCGCAATTGGCACCGTATCGAAGAACCTGCTTGAGGGAGCGCTGATCGTCATCTTTATCCTCGTTCTCCTGCTCGGGAATTTGCGGGCAGGATTAATCGTTGCCTCTGTGATTCCCTTGTCGATGCTGTTTGCGATCACGATGATGAACCTGTTCGGCGTTTCCGGGAACCTGATGAGCCTCGGGGCGATAGATTTTGGTCTCATTGTCGACGGAGCCGTGATCATTGTCGAAAGCGTGGTTCACCGGATCAACGCAAGCAGGCATCAGCACCTGGGGATCGCCAGGCTGTCGGCCCGGCAGATGGATGAGCATGTGTTTGAATCGGCCAGGCGAATGATGAGTTCGGCCACCTTCGGACAGATCATCATCCTGGTCGTGTACCTGCCCATCATGGCCCTGGTCGGAATTGAAGGCAAGATGTTCCGTCCCATGGCGCAGGTCGTGGCCTTCGCTTTACTGGGCGCGGCCATCCTGTCGCTCACCTATGTCCCCATGGCATCGGCCCTGTTCCTTAACCGGAAAACAGAGCGCCGGCTTAATTTCTCCGACCGGTTGATGGATCGGGTTCATCAAGCGTTCAATCCGATCATCGGCTTTGCCCTGGATCATAAACTGCTTGTTTCCGTGATGACCGTTTTGTTGTTCCTGTTCAGTTTGTTCCTGTTCGGCAGGCTCGGAGGCGAATTTATTCCCCAGCTGGAGGAGGGAGATCTGGCTGCCGGGGTGATCACTCTCCAGGGCGGTTCACTGTCGAATACCATCGAAATGGTTGAGAAGGCCAATAAAATCCTTCTGGCCAGTTTCCCGGAGATCAAGCATACAGTATGCAAGATCGGTGCCGGCGAGATCCCGACGGATCCCACCCCGATGGAGACGGGGGATTATATCATCACCCTGAAACCTAAAGACGAATGGACCTCTGCACGGACTCGCGAAGAGCTGGTCGGAAAAATGGAGGAGAAACTGGTGGTCCTTGCCGGGGTAAAATTCGAATTCCAGCAACCGATCCAGATGCGGTTCAATGAACTTCTGTCCGGGTCAAGGCAGGATATCGCAGTCAAGATTTTTGGTGATGACCTGAATACCCTTGCAGAGAAAGCCGGGGAGGTGGAAGCGCTGATCAGCACGATCCCCGGGGTGGAAGACATCAATGTTGAGAAAGTAACCGGCCTGGCCCAGGTCCAGGTGGAATACGACCGTCAGAAACTCGCTCAGTACGGGCTCTCGGTTGAGGAGGTCAACCGCATCCTCCGGGCGGCATTTGCCGGTAGCCAGGCAGGGGTTGTATTCGATGAGGAAAAACGCTTCGGAATGGTGGTCCGGCTTGATCAGAACTTCCGCCAGGACATCGACGATGTGAGGAATCTGACCGTGGCGTTGCCCCGGGGCGGACAGATCCCGTTTGACCAGATCGCGAACATCGAAATAAAATCTGGTCCCGCCCAGGTCTCCAGAGAGAATACGAAAAGACGGATCACGGTCGGATTCAATGTCCGCAACCGTGATATCGAAAGCGTGATCACCGAAGTGACGAAACGGATCGACGGGCAGATCAAACTCCCGACAGGCTACCTGATCACCTACGGAGGCCAGTTCAAAAACCTGGAGGCGGCCCAGGCCCGGTTATCTGTTGCAGTTCCGGTAGCCCTGCTGCTGATCTTTGTTCTTCTCTACTTTACATTCCATTCCGTTAAGCAAACGCTGCTCATCTATACGGCAGTACCCCTCGCGGCAATGGGAGGGGTCTTTGCCCTGTGGCTGCGGGGCATGAATTTTTCCATCTCGGCCGGGGTCGGATTTATCGCCCTGTTCGGGGTGGCTGTCCTCAACGGCATCGTGCTGATCTCTGAATTCAACCGGCTCGAACGAGACGGAGTGACCGATTTGAAAGAGCGTGTCCTTAAAGGACTTCATGCCCGCCTCCGGCCGGTGCTGATGACTGCGGCGGTGGCGTCGCTGGGTTTTCTCCCCATGGCCCTTTCGACGTCGGCCGGTGCCGAAGTGCAGAAACCGCTGGCAACAGTAGTTATCGGCGGACTGATCACAGCAACCGTGCTGACGCTGATCATCCTGCCTGTGTTTTATGTAGTCTTCTCCGCTTTGTCACTTAAAGGAATCTTCAGGCGTAAAGCGGCCGGCATGGTCACCATCTTTCTCCTGGGATGTGCGGGGATACTCACTCCCGAACCGGCGCCTGCGCAGTCGCCGGCCCGGGTCAACCTGAACCAGGCGGTGCAGATGGCGCTGGACAGCAACCTCTCGGTGCGGTCGGCGGAATATTCGGTCGATGTTCAGAAAACGCTGAAGGGAGCCTCCTGGGATATCCCCAAGACGCTGATAGAAGGGCAGTATGGTCAGTTCAATTCCTGGCAGAACGACAATCTTGTTTCCATTTCCCAGGAGTTTGCCTTTCCTACCGTGTATATCAGTCAGAATCAACTGGCCCGGGCAAACGTCCTGAGCAGTACGATGCAGCTCCGGGTTTCCCGGCTGGAGGTGGCGACCCAGGTGAAAGAAGTATACTGGCAGCTGGCTTACCTTTATTCCAAGCGGGATCTGCTTGAGTTCCAGGACAGCCTGTATTCGGGATTTCTCCGGGCCGCGGAACTCCGTGCGAAAACCGGGGAGACGAACCGACTGGAGATGATCACGGCACGGTCCCAGAGAATGGAGGCGCAAAACCAGCTTCAACAGGTGAATGCCGATATCGCGATCAGCCTCCGGAAATTGCAGGATCTGGTCAACTCCCCTTCGGTTATTCTTCCTGTCGATACCGTGATCCGCCGGCTGGAGTTGACCCCGATGCCTGACAGCATGGTGTTGACGAACAACCCTTCTTCAGGGTACCTGAAACAGCAGGTGGAAGTTGCGCGACTGGAAGGAAAAGTGGAAGCGAACCGACTGGCTCCTGATCTCAGCATAGGATATGTGTCGCAAACGATCATCGGGGTGCAGGACGTCGACGGAGTGCCCAGAACATTCGGCCCGGGTGACCGCTTTACGGGGATCCAGGCCGGCATCACCATTCCGTTGTGGTTTGGACCCTACGCTTCAAAAGCGAGAGCCGCCAGGATCAAACAGCAGGTTTCAAGAACCAATGCCGAGTACTACGACAAACTGTTATCCGGGACCTACCGGAACCTGCTCGGCGAGTATTCCAAATACCGGAACAGCGTGGATTACTATGAGAACCAGGCTGTGCCCGAGGCGGATATGATCATTGAGCAAACCACCCGCAGTTACCGGTCGGGAGCCATGGATTACCTTGACTATACGGTGAACCTGAACCGGGCCCTGGCCATCAAACAGAATTACCTCGAGGCACTGAACAATTATAATCATACCGTCATTTCAATTGAATCCATTTCAGGTAAAACATTTTAATATATAAATATGAAAAAGAATAGATTATTATGGGTATTGCTCCTGCTGCCGGCCATGTTCCTGATCCATTCATGCGGATCGTCCGGCAAGGCGGACGAGGAAAAACATGAGGAAGCGCTCCCGGAAGATATCGTCGAATTGCGCGACGACCAGATCAAACTCGCCGGCATCGAAACCGGCTCCATAGAGCTGAGATCCCTGAGCGGGACGCTGAAAGTGACCGGGACGGTTGCAACAGCGCCTCAAAACCTGGCGACTGTCTGCATGCCGGTGGGCGGCTTCGTTAAAAGCACTGCCCTGATCCCGGGTCAGGCTGTCAGAAAAGGGGAGGTGCTGGCTGTTTTCGAGAGCCGGGATTTCGTTGACCTGCAGCAGAACTATCTCGAAGCAAAGAATAACCTGGAGTACGCAGAGGCGGAATATAAAAGACACAGTGAATTGTATCAGGACGATGTCTATTCGCAGAAGAACCTGCAGCAGGTGACAACGGACTATAAGAACCTGAAGGCCCAGGTTAAAGCGTACGAGCAGAAACTGGCCCTGACCGGAACCGATCCGGCCCTGTTGCACGAAGACGACATTACCGGTTTCGTCAACCTCGTTTCACCGATCGACGGCTTTGTCAAGACCGTCAATGTAAACCTGGGAAAGTACGCCTCCCCGTCGGATGTGTTGTTTGAGATCGTGAACCGGGATCAGCTGTTCCTGGAGCTTTCGCTGTTTGAAAAAGATGCCGACAAGGTATCCATTGGACAGAATATCCGGTTTTTCATCACGAATGAAACCGAGCAGCATGATGCGGTGATCTATCAGACAGGTCAATCGGTGGGAAGCGATAAAACCTATAAAGTGTACGCCAAGGTTTCCGGTCGATGTAAGAATGTCCTTCCCGGGATGTATGTCAATGCGGTCATCGAGACCTCCGGGAATGAAGTTCAGTCACTGCCCTCTGAAGCGGTGGTCAGTTTTGATGACAAGAATTACATTTTTATCTTTGAAACGAATAAGGTCGAAAACGGCAGGCCGTTCTCAGAATACAGGATGATCGAGATCCGGACAGGGATCTCGGACCATGGATTTACTGAAATCATTGTTCCGGAGGGAACCGACCTGGCCCATAAGGCGATCGTGATCAAAGGAGCCTATAACCTCTTGTCGGCAAAAAAGAATGCGGGCGAGATGGCATGCTGACCCGGATTCGGAAATCAATATAACTGAAGTGAAGGATCATGGATATCACAAGGAATTTTAAACTGGCGATCCTCCTGAACGTCATCTTCATTGTTGTTGAGGTGATCTTCGGATTCCTGTCCAATTCCACGGCGTTGCTATCCGATGCCGGACATAATCTCAGTGATGTCATCGCGCTGATCTTGTCGTGGGTCGCGGTGATCCTCTCCAGACGGAAGCCTACCTTGCGGTTTACATACGGCTTCCGCCGTTCGACGATTCTGATCGCACTGGTAAACACCCTCCTGTTAATTGTTGCCGTTGCTTTGATTTTATGGGAGGCGATCAGGCGGATCGGGAATCCTGTGGAGATCAATGCAGTGAGCATAGTCGCCGTGGCAGGCACGGGAATTATCATCAATGGCTTGACCGCATGGCTGTTCCAGAAAGGAAAGCGCAACGACCTGAACATTCAAAGCGCCTTTCTCCATTTTGTGGCGGATGCATTGGTATCCCTGGGTGTGTTGATCGCCGGCATCCTGGTTTGGATCACGGGACTTACCTGGCTGGATTCGGCAGTAACATTTCTTATCGCCGCCGTGATCCTGTACAGCACTTACAGACTGCTGATCAATTCCGTGAATCTTGCACTGGATGCGGTGCCTGAGCGGATCAATATCGAGGAAGTGAGGTCCTACCTGCTCAGTATCCCCGGGGTTACAGGCATTCATGACCTGCATATCTGGGCGTTGAGCACCACCGACGCGGCACTGACCGTGCACCTGAGTACCTCGGTCCCGACCCGCATGGATTTTATTCTTGACATACAGAAAACCCTGCGGGAACAACACGGGATCGGGCATGCTACGATCCAGGTGGAGTACGAAAGCATGAGCGGGGATAAGAAGTCAAACTGTAATGACTACTAGAGGGGGTGATCGGGACTCCGCCCGGCCCCTGATGCCTTAGAAATTCTTCGAGATCAATGACTGGTCGACGATATCCGTTGTATCGTTGATCAGCGTGGATTGATAACGGATGATGCCGTAAGGATAACTGATGTAGAAGACCCCTTTGTCGATACTTGAACTGGTGCCTGAATGCCTGCGTTGTTCCAGGCTGTATTTGGCACAGTAAAATCCGCCGGCTTCCACATACACGCTGTCGGAGCCGATGTACGTCACGATGTTGGTGTCGTTTCCGTAATAGTAATAGTAAGGTTGGTTCAGCACCTGGTCGATGTGGAATGCGTATTGTACGGTTTTCCCGGTATTGCTGTTCATCACCTGGAAATGCATCGGGGTGATATCCCAGCGGAAGGGGATGGCATTCCAGGCGAAGTTGCAGTCGCTGGAAGTCGTTCCCGAATAGACCGAGCCCGCGACTGAATCGATCCGGTGGGTGATCTGGCAGCTGTCGGCACCTGCCGTATAAACCTGGTAGATCCACTCGTTCCCGGCGGCCCCGAAGCCGAACAGCCCGGAATTGGCAGGATTGGTTTCCAGGGTGAAATCACCTTCATAGTTGACCCACTCGCTGCCGACTTCCCCGCACTCTTTCCCGGAGATGATCACATGCATTTTGTCGGCCGATGCAAGTTCGGCCCATCCAGACAGGTTCCAGTTCTGGCAGTAAACATTCAGGGTGTCGGAATTCAGTACCTGGAAATAGTATATGCCGTTCCGGATCTGGATCTCGGTCAGGGCATAGATCTTATCCAGGGTCAGGACACCGTTGAGTAACCCGCTGCCGGCAGGAAAGTAGAACAGGATCGTCCCTTCTTTCGTGATCAGCTGGTTGTTCTTGAAGGTGGTCAGGGATCCTGCCCACGTGCCTGCAAAATCATCCAGTGTGGCCCTGGAGGGATAGTACGGCGTTTCTTTTTTGCATCCTGAAAGGACGAGGATGAATAAACCGGTCAAGAGCAGAATGACCCTGAAAGAGATCTTCATTTGATGCAGATTAGTCGGAATTAAGATGCAGTAAAAATACAAAATGTTTTAATCCAGCCGCATACGCTTTTCTATCTCGGCTATTTCCTTAGGAACGGCGGAGGAGAGGTTTTCGTATCCATCTGCGGTCACCAGGATATCGTCTTCGATGCGGATCCCGAACCCGGTTCTTCCTGCAGGCTGAACCGTATCGTTGGCAGGGATGTAGATGCCGGGTTCGATGGTGATGACCATACCTGCCCTCAGGGTATCGCCGGCCGTTGCGTCATGCACGTTCAGACCGACGGTATGCGTGATGCCGTGGAGGATATACGCCCCGTACCCGGCTGCCCGGATCAGTTCGTTCGACCGGTTATCGAGGTCGCGGAAGGTAATGCCCGCCTGGACCATCCTAATGAGTTCTTCCTGGATGCCAAGCAGGACATCGTATACAACCGCCTGCTCTTTTGTGAATTTGCCCGAAACGGGAATGGTTCGTGTGATATCGGCAGAATAGCCCTCATATTCCGCGCCGACATCCATCACCAGCAGGTCGCCCGCCCTGAGTTCACAGTTGTTGTCGAAATAGTGCGGGATCAGGCTGTTCTTCCCCCCGCCAATGATGCTCGCAAACCCCATGCCCCCTGCTCCCTGCCGTATTGCTTCGTATTCGATCAGCGCCTGGATCTCGTATTCATACATGCCTGGTTTACAGGACTTCATGGCTGAAAGGATGCCATCGTTGGTGAGCGCGATGGCCTTGAGCATGGCGGTGAGTTCATCTTTCTCTTTGATCTGCCGGAGTCTCGCGATCAGCGGAGCCGCCGGTTTGATCCGGACTCCCGGATGGGATTTCTCAAAAGACTTCCTCATTTCCCTCTCGGCGAAATAGACCTTGCCGTTGATCCAGTCGTAGGAGAATTCCATTTGCGGATGGTAATAGAGTGTTCTGATACCGGAAAGGACCCGCTGCAACACGGTGTCGAACTGCTTCAGGTCAATCAGGGTATCGGTCGCGGTCAGCGGAACGATCGCATCCTTATTCCATTTCATGTTGAGGAAAATAAAACAACTCTTTTTACTGTTTCCGGAACCGATCCCTTTCGGGGCCAGGATCATCCTGGCACCGGGGACCGTGATGCCCGTTAAGTACAGG
>DAIRDK010000047.1:0-15173 GCA_036796175.1 Bacteroidales bacterium
GGTGGCAGGGCGAATGCCGGGGCATATGAACGTACTGCTTGCGGAGGCCGATGTGCCATATGAAAAACTGCTCGAGATGGAGGATGCGAATAACGAGATCCAGAATACAGACGTGGTGATCGTGGTCGGCGCCAACGACGTGGTCAATCCTGCCGCCGAAGAGGATGCGTCCAGCCCGATCTACGGGATGCCGGTCATTAAGGCCTGGGAGGCGAAACATGTGATCGTGATGAAACGAAGCATGGCCAAGGGTTATGCCGCGATTGAGAACAACCTGTTCTACCATCCCAGGACCCGGATGCTGTTCGGCGATGCCAAGGCGACCATGCAGAAACTGGTGGCAGAAATCAAAAACCTGTAATAAAAAAAAGAGGCCGTGAACACACGGCCTCTTTTTTTTTCCTGAAGATCAGATTACTTCTTAATCTTGGCAAGTTCTTTCTTCAGTTTTGCAGTCGGGGTGCCGTCTTCATTGAGCCAGCCCTGAGCGATGGAGTCTTTGCGAGCAGCTTCAGCCTGAGCCTGAGCGATCGAGTCAGCGATCCTCTGCTGTTCAGCCTGAACCATTGCTAATGAATCAGCAACGCGGATGGAGTCAGCAATTCTTTTTTCTTCGAGTTCTTTCGCGCTGGGACCGCAGCTGTACATGAAAGCGGCAGCACCGATAACTAAGATTGCAGCAATTTTTTTCATTTGTTTATTGATTTTTAAAATTTCGCAGCAAAGGTAAAGCAACATCCGGGTACCATCCAAATTTTTGGACCACTTTTTTTTAACATTTTTTAACATTTCTTGTAAATATCTGAATAACAGTACTATAAATTTTAAGATTTTTTAACATTTCAGAATCATGCCGGGAATTTCAGACCATAAATCGTACTTTTGATCCATGCTAATCCCATTGGCCGAACAACTGCGGCCTTCGAATCTTGACGAGTACCTCGGCCAGGAGCATCTTGTAGGACCGGGAGCGATCCTGCGAAAGGCGATCGAATCGGGAAACATCCCTTCGATGATCCTTTGGGGCCCTCCGGGAGTTGGCAAGACCACACTGGCCTACATCATCTCCAAAACCCTTCAGCGGGATTTTTATACCCTCAGCGCGGTCAGTTCGGGCGTCAAGGAAGTCCGTGAAGTGATTGCACGGGCCATGGAAGAAGGCAACAGCCCTTTCCTGTTCATTGACGAGATCCACCGGTTCAGCAAATCCCAGCAGGATGCCCTCCTGGGGGCCGTGGAAAAAGGAGTGGTGACCTTCATTGGGGCCACTACGGAAAATCCCTCCTTCGAAGTGATCTCCCCCCTCCTTTCCCGCTGCCAGATCTATATCCTGGACACGCTGGATGAGGCCCAGCTCATGAAACTCCTGCATCAGGGCATCGAACGGCTTGAGCAGGCATACGGCATGCGGATCACCGTCGGGGAACCGGAAGCCATATTAAGGATCTCCGGCGGAGATGCCAGGAAACTGCTGAACGCGCTGGAGCTGATCGTGAATGCAGAGAACAAGGCCGGAGGAGAGATCCATATCACCAATCAAATGACCATCCGGACCATTCAGCAAAACCTGGCCATTTATGACAAGACCGGCGAGATGCACTACGATGTCATCTCCGCCTTCATCAAGTCTATCCGGGGAAGTGATCCGAATGCGGCCGTCTATTGGCTGGCCAGGATGGTCGAAGCCGGTGAAGATCCCAAATTCATCGCGCGCAGGATGCTCATCCTGGCTTCCGAGGACATCGGGAATGCCAATCCCAACGCCCTCCTCCTCGCCAATACCTGCTTCCAGGCCGTGGATGTGATCGGCTATCCCGAATGCGACCTGATCCTGTCCCAAACCGCCATCTACCTGGCCTGTTCCGTGAAAAGCAACGCCTCTTACCTGGCTATTCGTTATGCCCGGAAAGCCTTCCGGGACTTCGGCGACCTCCCGGTACCGCTACACATCCGCAATGCACCCACCCACCTGATGAAAGACATCGGGTACGGGAAAGATTACAAATACGCACACGATTACGAAAACAACTTCGTCGACCAGGAATTCCTTCCCGACAAGATCAAGGGCCGGAGATTCTACGATCCCCAGAACAACCCCCGGGAGAACGAGCTCCGGGCAAGACTCAGGGAACTGTGGAAGACGAGATATAAATATTAGAACCTATGACCCCCAACCTTCCGAAGCTTCGCCACACCTCCTCCGGCAATTTCTTCCTGATCGCAGGGCCCTGCGTGATCGAGAACGAAACCATGCCGTTCGAAATCGCAGATCACATCCGGAAGATCTGTGACCGGCTCAGGGTGCCATTCATTTTCAAGGCATCCTACAAAAAGGCCAACCGTTCCCGGCTGGATTCCTTTACCGGGATCGGCGACGAGAAAGCGATGCACATCCTTCGGGAAACAGGGATCCGTTTTGACATCCCGGTCCTGACGGATGTCCATACCGAGATGGACTGCCTGATTGCCGGTTCCTATGCGGATGTGATCCAGATCCCGGCGTTCCTGTGCAGGCAGACCGACCTGCTGATCGCTGCCGGCAAAACAGGAAAACCGGTCAATGTGAAGAAAGGCCAGTTTGCTTCAGCGTCCTCCATGGAATTTGCGGTGGAAAAGATCCGCAGCACTGGGAATACCTCTGTCATGCTGACCGAGCGGGGAACCACCTTCGGGTATAACGACCTGGTCGTGGATATGAGGAATATCCCGGAGATGAAGGCGCTGGGCGTTCCGGTCATCATGGATGTGACCCATTCCCTGCAGCAGCCCAACCAGGCATCCGGGATTACGGGAGGACGTCCGGCGATGATTGAAACCATGGCTTGCGCTTCTATCGCTGCCGGGGCCGACGGGATCTTCCTGGAAACGCATCCCGATCCATCAACTGCCAAATCTGACGGCGAAAACATGCTCCGCCTCGAACTCCTGGAAGGATTGCTGGAAAAGCTGGTGAGGATCCGGCAGGCGCTTGGACCTAATCCAGCAACAGCCCTTTAATCCCACCCGTTTCCTTGTGGAAGCTGACCTTCCATTTCGAAGCCGGCAGGTTGGAAACCAATCCCAGCTGGTTCACCAGACATTGTGTCTCTTCGGTCGAACTGTCGTCGAGTTTGACGATCACACGCGCCAGTTCAGGGATCCGGTAATAGATGCCCTGCTCCTTGTCGTCTTTCACCCCCTTGCCGAGGTACGAGGCCACATAGTTGGTGTTCCCGACCCGCTGGATCCGGATCGTGATCACTTTTCCGCCCGGAGAATCCAGATCCATAGGCCCCTGTTTCCCGGAGAATTTAAAGATCGGGATCTCGGTGTTGATCTGGTTCGGCAGCGGAATATACTTATAGTGATAGGTCAGGGTTTTGTGCAGGCTGATCCCTGTGAAGAGTTTCATGTACTCCTTTTCCATGATCTTCAGCTGCGTGTCCATGTATTCCAGGGTTTCGCGGTTGTAGTTCACCTCCTGGTACCCGGTCAGGAGGTTGAACCGGTTATCCTTGATCCTGGAAATAAAATCAGCCGCTTCCTTCGCTTTCTGCTCCGGCGATTTCTCCACCATCGTCCGCTTGAGAAACTGCTTTTCCATAGTCATCGTGTCTATGCTGACTTTGCGGATGATGGTGTCGACCTTTTCAAACACGCTGACGTCAGCATAATACTTGAAGATCTCCGGGAAAATATCTTTCTCGGCCACGAGAGGGGCCTGCACGGATTTGTCAATCACAACCGTTTTTACGAAGGTGTCGGCCGGTTCAGGGATGGTTCCGAGGATCAGCCCGGCATCGGTCAGTGACAATAACCCTGCCTTCTCGCCTTTGGACAGTTTTGCTCCGGTTTCAATAAAATAATACTGTTCCGGGTCGGGTTCAGGGGAGGTGGTGATTTGCACACCGCTGATGACAAACTCGACCGAATTGTTCATGACCACGTTTTTCAGTCCGAGGTATCGCTGCGCGAAATCCGCATAGGGCCCTTTATAGTTCTCGATCCGGTCGATGGTCACCTCGATGTTGACCACTGTTCGCGGAAGGGAATAAAAAACCCCTTGCTGAACAGGCGGGACCGACGAATTCTCAATATGATACACATTCAGTTGCGCAAAAAGTCCTCCGCTGACCAGCATCAGGACTCCCAGCATTCCAATCACCATCTGGCGTTTTGTTTTCATAAGGGCAGGATTTAACGGATAAACAGGAGTTCCCTGTATTTCGGGAGGGGCCACAATTCATCATCGACCAGAAGTTCCAGCTTGTCGACGTGATAACGGATCTTCTCGAAATAAGGCTTTACCTGGTAGCAATATGCAAATGCTTTTTCTTCGACGTCGGTGAGTTTGTTCGCCACCTTGCGGGCTTCTACCATTTCATGCACAAAAGTTTTGATTTTGTCGACATGTTCAGAGATCTCGGTTATGGTTTCCATCTGGTTCTGCGACAGCTTTCCATATGCCTTCAGTTCAAGTACCTGTTTAAGTCCTTTCACATTCTCGATGAGAGCATTCTGGTACTTGATGGCGATCGGGATAATGTGGTTGGTCGACAGATCCCCAAGAACGCGTGCTTCGATCTGGATCTTCTTGGTGTAATGCTCGTAACGGATCTCCTTGCGGGCATGAAGTTCCCGGGCGGTCAGCACATGATTGTCTTCGAAGAGGCGGATCGTTTGTTTCGTGGTCATGGCATGCAGGGCATCCGGTGTTTGGGGAAGGTTTGAAAGACCACGGCGGGCCGCCTCTTTGACCCAATCGTCGCTGTAATTGTTCCCTTCAAACCGGATTTTCTTCGATTCCCGGATATACTTTCTGATGACGGTGAGCAGCGCTTCATTCTTCTTCATCTTCCGGGCCATCAGTCCATGAACTTCCTGCATGAATTTTTTCAGCTGATCGGCCACGATGAGGTTGATGGTGATCATCGGGGGAGCGCAGGTCATGGATGAGCCGACTGCACGGAATTCAAATTTGTTTCCGGTGAAGGCAAACGGCGAAGTGCGGTTCCTGTCCGTATTATCAAGGAGGATCTCGGGGATCTTCGGCAGGTTCTTCAGCAGTTCATTCTCATTATCGCTCTTCAGCTTTGCTCCCTTCTCATTCTTTTCAATGATATCGAGCATCCGGGTCAGCTGTTCACCAATGAATACGGAAATAATGGAAGGCGGCGCTTCATTGGCTCCAAGGCGGTGG
Source organism: Bacteroidales bacterium (assembly GCA_036796175.1). Lineage (GTDB taxonomy): Bacteria > Bacteroidota > Bacteroidia > Bacteroidales > FEN-979 > DAIRDK01. The sequence continues at coordinate 5,180 of DAIRDK010000047.1, forward strand.
TCGTTGCCGGGAGAGGCGATAATGGCCCGAATGAGGTCATCATGCTCGGAAACGGCTTTCAGGACATTCACGAGGAACGTCAGGAAACGGAGATTTTTTTCCGGCGTCTTCCCCGGTGAAAGCAGGTTCTCCCTGGTATTGGTGGAAAGCGACCAGTTATTGTGCTTACCGGAACCGTTCACTCCCTGGTAAGGTTTCTCATGGAGAAGAACGGTGAAATGGTGTCTCCTGGCTACTTTGTCCATGAGGTGCATCAGCAGCTGGTTATGATCTACCGAGAGATTGGCTTCCTCGAATACCGGAGCGCATTCAAACTGGTTTGGCGCCACTTCGTTATGGCGTGTCTTGATCGGGATGCCAAGCCGGTGCGCTTCCAGCTCGAATTCCTGCATGAACGAGATCACCCGTGGCGGGATGGTTCCGAAATAGTGGTCCTCGAGCTGCTGGTCCTTGGCTGACGAATGGCCGAATAGCGTTCTGCCGGTAAGCACGAGGTCGGGCCTTGCCATATACAGTGCCGTATCCACCAGGAAATATTCCTGCTCCCATCCCAGGGTTGAGTATACTTTCGTAATCTCCTTATCGAACAACCCGCACACGGCAACGGCCGCCTGATCCACTGCGTGCAAGGCTTTCAGCAGGGGGGTCTTATAATCGAGGGCTTCTCCGGTATAGGAGACGAACACGGTCGGGATACAAAGGGTCCGGTCCATGATAAAGGCGGGTGAAGAGGGATCCCAGGCCGTGTATCCACGGGCTTCGAAGGTGCTGCGGATGCCTCCGGAGGGAAAACTGGAGGCATCGGGTTCCTGTTGCGTCAGCTCAAGCCCCCGGAAGTTCTCGATGCCTTTGCCTCCTTCGATGGGATCGACGAATGCATCGTGCTTTTCGGCCGTCGAACCGGTCAGCGGCAGGAACCAATGCGTATAATGAGTCGCCCCTTTGTGGATGGCCCAGGCTTTTAACCCCGCAGCAACCTGGTCGGCGATCCGCCGGTCGATCTTCTCCCCTTTCTCGATTGAGTTCATGACTTGCTGGAAGGCCTCCGACGTGAGGTATTCCCTCATGGCGGCCTTATTGAATGTCAGCTCGCCGAAATATTCCGACGCTTTGGCTTCCGGAAATTCCACCTTCTTCGGCTCATGGGCCATGGCGATCTTCAGCGAAGCGAACCGTATATTTTCCATACAAATTCCCCGTTAATTTTTCACTCTTCTCTGTTCACTCTTCACTCTCAGGAGGAGGAGTCCGGCAAAAGTAATAAATCCATTCACAATCAGCAGTTCAAAGCCGAATTTATACCCATTGAACCACATCGCGGAAAACTGGTTCAGGAGAATGCACGCGACGGGTGAAACGAGGGCCACGACAGGCACAAAACGGTCTTTGACCTGGTATTTGGTGAACAGTCCGAAGGCATACAGGCCAAGCAAAGGGCCATAGGTGTATCCTGCGATGGTGAATAACTTGTCAATCACCGCCCGGTCGTTGATGGCCCGGAAGAGTACGATGACGAGCAAGAGGAGAACTGCAAATCCGATATGAACCAGGTAACGGATGCTCTGTTTCTCCTTCTCGGTAAGATGCTCGCGTTTGTTCAGCTGCAGGAAATCGATGCTGAAAGAGGTAGTCAGTGAAGTGAGGGCACCGTCGGCGCTCGGGTATGCGGCGGAGATCAGGCCGATCAGGAATACAAGGCCGGCAACAGGTCCCAGGTGACGGATGGCTATGACGGGGAAGAGATCGTCGGATCGCTCGGGCAGATCAATCCCTTTGGACTTTGCAAAGATGAACAGCGATGCCCCCAGGAACAGGAACAGGAAGTTGACCAGGACCAGGACCACGCTGAACGAAAACATGTTCTTCTGCGCGTCCTTCAGGGACCTGCAGCTGAGGTTCTTCTGCATCATCTCCTGGTCCAGGCCCGTCATCACGATCGCAATGAAGGCTCCGCTGAGGAACTGGGTCAGGAAAAACCGGCGGTCACCCCACTCGGAAAAGAACATTTTCGCATATCCACTCGCATGCATCCGGTCCAGCATGCCTCCGAAGTCCATGTTCATCTTTTTCAGGATAAGATAGATGGTCACAACCAGCGCAGTGAGCATGAACGTGGTCTGAACGGTATCGGTCCAGATGATCGTCTTAATACCTCCTTTATATGTATATAAGAGAATAAGTACAATAAATATCAGCGTCGTTACGGTAAACGGGATCCCCCAGGCATCGAACACAAATACCTGGAGTACGTTCACCACGAGGAACATCCGGAAGGATGCGCCGATAGTCCGTGACAGGATGAAATAAAATGCGCCGGTCTTGTATGACCAAAACCCGAACCTGGATTCCAGGTATGTGTAAATCGAAGTGAGGTTCATCCGGTAATACAAAGGCATCAGGATCGTGGCGATCACCGTGTAGCCTACAAGGTATCCCAGAACCACCACCATATAAGAGAACTGGGTTTCCCCTACCCAGCCGGGCACCGACATAAACGTAACGCCGGACAGGGAAGCGCCGATCATCCCATAGGCCACGACGACCCAGGGAGATTGCTTGTTCCCGATGAAAAACGCGCGGTTCGTGGCTTTCCGGGCCGTCAGCCAGGTGATGAAGAACAGCAGGATTGTGTAAGCGACAAAAATGGAGAATATAAGTAATGGAGACATTATTATCTTTTTTAATAACCACTAAGACACTTAGTGCACTTAGATACACTAAGATTTTGGGAGGTTGGAAAAATGTTCTGTTACAAGAGGGACCATCTGTTCTACTATATTCTGACAATGAAAGTTGATCAACAATCCTTTGGGTTTTCCTGTTAGTTTCAAATAGGATAAAAGTTGCGCCTTGAAAACCGGAATCATAGTCTCTACGGCCTTTAATTCAACGATGATAAGATCGTTTACCAATAGATCAAGCCGCAAGGTCCCTCCCAAGTCTTTTGTTTTATATTTGATCGGAACTAAAATCTGGGATTTAACGTTCAAACCTTGTTCCTAAATCTCATCAATCAAACAAGTTTCATAAACCGATTCAAGTAATCCAGGTCCTAAATGTTTGTGAACCTCAATGGCGCATCCTACGATCTTAAACGCAATTTCATTAACAATTTTCTGAGTAATCATCCTGCATCGATAATCTAAGTGATTCTGAGTGAACTTAGTGCCTTAGTGTTTAATTAAAATCAAAACTTTTCTGCAAAGGAAATAAGATCCGGGTAAACGGAATCGAATGTACCATTCAACTGTTCAGTTAATTCAGGGTCCGGGGAAATCAGAACGGTCTTCATCCCGGCATTCCGTCCGAACAACATATCCGATTCGGAATCGCCCGCCATGATTGATTTTTCGAAATCGATCTCCGGGAACATCTTCTTCGCCTCGACCGCCATCCCGATCCCGGGCTTCCTCATGGGAGAGCCTTCACTGCTAAGGTGCGGCGAATGCAACACCAGGTCGATCCTCCCCCTGGCCCCTTCGATCTGCCGGATCATGCTGCTGTGGATCCGGTCCAGATCTTCTTCCGTCATGATTCCTTTGGCGATCCCCTGCTGGTTGCTGACCACGATGATCCTGCCGAAGTGCCTGGCCATGATCTTCAGGGCATCCAGGACCCCTGGAAGGAATTCGAATTCTTCCCAACGGGTCACGTACCCGTCGACGATCCTCCGGTTGATCACCCCGTCGCGGTCCAGGAACAGTGTCCAGGTTCGATTAACTTCCCAACCGGTCAAACTCATGATTGGCCCTTTCATAGTCGCCGGGAATCCCGATATCGAGAAAATAGCCTTCCGATAGGAATCCGAGCATGGTAACATCCTTGAAGTAAAGTTCAAAACAATCCTTTTCGATGGAGAACTGATCCGGGAAGATCTCGTTCAGGATAAAATCTTTCCTCAGGATATAGACGCCGCCGTTGATATATCCGGGTCCCGCCGTCTCCGATTTCTCAGCAAACCCGATGATCCTGCTGAATGGATCCAGCCTGACCGAACCGAATCGCCCCGTTTGGTCAACATGGCGAAGAGCCAGGGTAAGAAATCCCTGGTTGGAGATATGAAAGCGATACATCTCAGCCAGTCCGACTTTAAAGATGGAGTCGCCGTTGAGAACGAAGGCTTCCTCTCCCTCTGTTAGTCTGAACGCATTCCTTATTCCGCCACCGGTTCCCAGCGGTTCAGTCTCCGCCGCATAGGCCATATCGAGATCCCGGTAAACAGGTCCGAAATGGTCCCTGATGGTCTGGCTTTTATACCCGACCGACAAAACGACTTTCCGGATCCCCTGTGAAATCAGGTAATCCAGGAGGTATTCCAGGAAAGGACGGCCATGAACGGGAGCCATGGATTTCGGCACGTTGCTGACAACCGGCTGCAGCCTTGTTCCGAACCCTCCTGCCAGGATGATCGCTTCCGTGATCACGGTTCCTTCGGAAAAATGGACGATTCGATGATCTCGCAGAGGACATGCCCGATCAGGATATGGGATTCCTGGATCCTCGGGGTTTCCGAGGACGGAACATTGATCAGGAAATCACAGACATTCCTCATGTTTCCCCCGCTTTCGCCCGTCATTCCGACCACGATCATGCCCAGTTCCTGGGCCACCTCGATCGCTCGCAGGATGTTCTTTGAATTGCCCGAGGTGGATAGGGCGATCAATACATCGCCGGAATGGCCGACTCCCCGCAACAGCCTGGCGTAAACCTCATCATAGGAATAATCGTTCGCCACGGCCGTAAGGTACGATGTATTGACATGGAGCGCCTCGGCAGGTAACGGGGGACGCTCGTACAGGTACCGTCCTGAGAGTTCGGCGGCCAGGTGCTGGGCGTCGGCAGCGCTTCCGCCGTTCCCGCAAAAAAAGATCCGGTTTCCCTGGCAAAGCGATTCCGTGCAGGTTTCCGCTACGTCCCGGATCTCGTCCATGAGCAACCCGTTCTCCAGGATCTTCTGCTTAACCTCGATCGATCTCTTAATGGAATCCTCTATATTCATATTTATCTATCTAATGATTTACATTCACTCTTCACTCTTCACTTCCCTAACGATCTCCCCCAATCCCTTCCTCACCAGGTGCCTCGACCGGTCGTCAGGCACATGGCCCGGGTACCCGACCGGCAGCAGCACGATGGGTTCCATATGCTCAGGCAATTGAAGGATCTGCGCGCATTTTGCGGCGTCGAAGTGGCAGATCCAGCAAGTTCCCAGGCCCTGTTCTGCGGCGGCCAGGGTCATGTGGTCAACCATGATGGCGATATCGATATCCGTATGATCCTTGCCGTCGGGACGTTTCCATGCCCGGCTGTGGTCACCGCAAAAAACAAGGATTACCGGCGCTTCGGCAAGCCATTTCCGGGAATAGGTCTCACAGATCTGTTTTTTCATCTCCCCTCCCCTCACGACAAACACCTGCCAGGGCTGGTAGTTGGCTGCAGAAGGTGCGATCCGGCCGCATTCCAGGATGTAATCCAGTTTTTCCTGTTCGACGGGTTCAGGGAGGTAACTCCTGACCGAATAACGAGATTTGGCTAAGTCAAGAAATGTCATAGGTGGTTTCAAATGCAATACGTGGTTAATCCCTTTGCTGTAAACTCATATCTCTTCGCCTGCCCTCCGAATTCCTTCAGGGCTTTGATCACGCTGTTCCTCGTGTTTCCCGGGCAATAAAAAAACATGAAGCCGCCGCCGCCCGCCCCGGAGACCTTTCCGCCTGTCGCCCCGTTCTTCAAGGCAGCCTCATAGATACTGTCGATCATCGGGTTGGAGATCCCGGCAGCCATTTTCTTTTTGTGCTCCCATCCGAATGCGAGGATCTCCCCGATCGTATCCAATTTCCCTTTCAGCAGCGCCTCTTTCATCATGACCGATTGCTCTTTCAGTTTCAACATGGCTTCGATCGATCTCTCATTCCCGGCAGTGACGTTTTTTTGCTGCTGTTCGATAATGGCAGATGAGAGGCGGCTGGTTTCCGTGTGATACAGCACGAGGTTGTTCGACAGTTCGTCAAGATATTCCTCACGGACCCGTAACGGGTTTACGATGACCTTGTCCTTCGAAAACTCCATGAAATTGACCCCGCCGAAGGTGGCTGCATACTGGTCCTGTTTTCCCCCGGCCATCCCCAGGTCGATGCGTTCGATCTCAAATGCCAGTTGGGCCAGGTCGTATTCGCCAAGCGGCAAGCCGAGCCACTGGGTAAAGGCCCCGAGAATCGCCACGACGAGAGTTGACGAGGTGCCCAGCCCGGACCCCGGGGGTGCATCCACCCAGGTGGTCAGTTCGAAAGACAACGGCTTCCGGATAAAATCCCTGACGATCCGGTTGTAGATGCCCTTGTGCAGGCTGATCTTCCCGTCGATCTCCAGGCATTCACCGGCCTCCAGTTCGTAATGCTCGGATTTATCATGCGCGTTGATCACGATCCTGCCGTTATCCAGCGGGCGGATGGTGGCGTAAGCATACATGCTGATGGTGGCATTTAAAATGGCCCCGCCGTAAAGGTCGGAGAATGGCGCCACGTCAGTTCCTCCGCCTGCCAGGCCAAGTCGTAAAGGAGCTTTGCTTCGGATTAACATATCGGATCAGATTCAGAATTAATATATTATGATTATCACCACCTCACCACCTCATCAATCGCCTCCACCATTTTGCCCCAGGTGTATTTCAGTTTCTCAGCTGACGCCCGGGCCGCAAATTCCTGTTCCCGTTTGGCCTCGTAAAAATCAACGATGGCATCAGCAATGGCGGCAGGCTCAGGTGGAACAACATACCCCACCTGGCCATGCGGGACAAATTCCGATAATCCGCCCACATCGGTGATCAGCATCGGCTTATTAAAGTGATAAGCAATTTGGGTCACCCCGCTTTGCGTAGCACTGCGATAAGGCTGAACAACCAGGTCGGAAGCGCAGAAATAATTGACTACCTCGCTGTCGGCGATGAAATCGTTATTCATGATCACATGCCCGGCGATGCCAAGCCGTTTGATCTGCTCTTCATAGGGCTTCGGATCACAGTAGAATTCCCCGGCGACAATGAGTTTCATCGGGGTTTTGCGCAGGCGTTCGTCTGCGAATGCTTCCAGAAGCAGATCCAGCCCTTTGTATTCCCGGATAAAGCCGAAGAACAGGAGGTAACGATAGCTGTCGTCAAGTCCAAGCCGTCTTTGGGCTTCCGATTTAGATACGGCATCCCCGAAATTATCGTACAGGGGATGAAAGCAGAGAGCGGTCTTTTTGTTCAGCTTCAGCCGGTGCAAGGTATCATCAATGTCCTTAAGGACGCTTCGCGACATGGCGATGAACCCGTCTGCGCTCTTCACCCAGTAATCGATCAGGGCTCTGTCGCCAGGCCGTTTTTCATGAGGGATGAGGTTGTCGACAATGGTGACCACCCGTGTATGGCCGTTCTTGCGCAGGATCCGGCAGATCGTTCCCAGGCAAGGGGCCATGAACGGGATCCAGAATTTTACGATGACCAGGTCAGGTTTTTCTTTCCGGATCTCCCGGCCCACCCGGATCCAGTTGAGCGGGTTCACGGAATTCACCCGGACTCGGATGGGAATGTCCCTGGGTGCAGGTTCAGTGGAATATTGAGTCTTCCCGGGAAACAGCAGGGAGGGGTATTGCAGGCTGAAGGTCCAGATGGAGGCGTCGTGCCCCGCGAGGAGGTATTCCCTGGCCAGCCTTTCATTAAATGTGGCAAGCCCGCCCCTCAGGGGATGGGCAGAACCGATCAGGATCACACGTTTCGGGGCGGGGTCCATGGCAGCCCGGGTTAAAGGTTCAACCGTTCATCGATCAGGTAACTGTTCCGGTCATAGGAGCTTCTTGAGATCAGTTCCCCGAGGAAACCCGCAACGAAGAGCTGCGTCCCGAGGATCATGGCGAGAAGTCCGAAAAAGAACAAGGGCCGTTCCGTCATCTTGAATGCCTGGTAAACGAATTTGGCATAGGCAAGATACCCGGCGATCCCGAAGCCAATAAGGAACAGCACGGTTCCCCACAGGCCGAAGAAATGCATGGGACGTTTTCCGAAGCGGGTGGTGAAGGTGATCGTAAGCAGGTCAAGGTATCCTTTAAAAAACCGGTCCAGCCCGTATTTGGTCACCCCGTATTTCCGCTTCTGATGATGTACGACCTTCTCCCCTATTTTTTTAAACCCGGCCCACCTGGCGATCACCGGGATATACCGGTGCATTTCCCCGTACACCTCGATACTTTTCACCACCTGGCTACGGTAGGCTTTAAGTCCGCAGTTGAAGTCGTGCAGCCTGATACCCGACATCCTTCTTGTGGTCCAGTTATAAAACCGTGTGGGAATGGTTTTGGAAACGGGGTCAAATCGTTTCTTTTTCCATCCCGAAACCAGGTCGAATCCCTCCTCCCGGATCATTCGGACCAGTTCAGGGATCTCCTCGGGACTATCCTGCAGATCGGCATCCATGGTGATCACGACATCACCGGAGGCAGCCTGGAAGCCCGTATTCAGGGCCGCCGCTTTGCCGTAGTTCCGCCTGAACCGGATCCCTTTTACAGCAGGATCCGTCCGGCTGAGTTGTTCGATCACCTCCCAGGAATGATCCCTGCTACCATCATCGACGAACACGATCTCATAACTCAGGCCATGCCCGGTGACGACCCGTTTGATCCAGTCGTAAAGCTCATTCAGTGACTCCTCTTCATTCAGGAGAGGGATGACGATTGAAACATCCATGGGCGTACGTTAAACCTGGGGTGCGGCGGATTTATCCTCTTTTTTCAGGAAGATGGCTACGATGAGGCCGAGTATGGCCGATGCGATCAGGTAGCCAACGAAAGCCCAGATGGCCATCATAACCGGCGACATGAATTTGGATGACATCTCAAGGGCCTGGTCAACCTGTTCCTCCGACATGTTCGGGTTGGAATTGTAAATCGCTTCCCTGGAAATCTCCAGCAGTTCCTGAACGAATCCCGGGTGAATGAACTTGGCAAAGATGAACATGTAGACAGCGGAGAGCAGCCCTGCATAAAGCCCGATCATAAAGCAGGAGGAAAACGCTTTCCCGTATGGGATAAATCCGCCCAGGTACTTATTTCTGTACTCGAGAGTTCCCCAGATCATTCCTGCTAACAGGATCACATATCCCACATAACCCAGGTACCTGTTTGTATGCATCCCTACCAGGAACAGGATGAGGGAATAAAGGATCAGAACGGCCCCGGTGATCACTCCGAACCAGAGGGCGTTCATTGAGGCGGAACGCGGTTTTTCTTCCATGGCGCTTGGTTTTTAAGTTACATAATGGGCAAACATACGAAAAAATTTCGTACTTTTGCACCGGGTAAGTCTTATACGACCAGCTCCCGTTGAACTCCCCCAGGTCCGGAAGGGAGCAAGGGTAAAACGGTTGAGCGGTGCGATATAAGTAACTTACCCTTTTTTAATTCAGATTACAGAATATAGAATTCAGAATTTAATTAGAATTTTATTTAGATTTATGGGGATGTTGTTAAAAGTGCATGCGGATAATCCGGGGGAGCGGCACCTGAAGATCATCACGGAATGCCTGCTCGACGGGGGGGTGATCATCTACCCGACCGATACCGTTTACGGGTTGGGATGCGACATAACGAAGATCAAAGCGCTCGACCGGGTGGCTCAGATCAAGGGGATCAAGCGCGAAAAGGCAAATTTCTCGTTCATCTGCAACTCGCTCTCACATCTCGCTGATTTCACCCGCCCTATCCCGAATGAGATCTTCCGGATGATGAAGAGAGCGCTCCCCGGTCCTTACACATTCATTCTGAATGCGAACAATAACGTGCCCCACTTCTTTCAGTCCAATAAAAAGACTGTCGGTATCCGTGTCCCCGATCATAAAGTGCCCCTTCAGATCGTCGAAAAACTGGGGAACCCGATCATGACCACCTCCCTGCACGACGATGACGAGATCGTGGAATATACGACGGATGCCGAACTGATCTATGAACGGTATCACAAGCTGGT
>DAIRDK010000048.1:0-14593 GCA_036796175.1 Bacteroidales bacterium
AACAGGGGGACATTGACCGTGTCATCGCTGAGCAGGGTGTAGTTCTTGTTGCGCACCCGTCCCACCAGCAGGTTCGGATCGTAGGAGGGACTGGAAACGATGCAGAGGATCTCGCCGGTGGAAGGCTCGATGGCGACGATACTCCCTTTCTTGTTCGTCATCAGCAGTTCGCCGTACGCCTGCAATTCAGCATCGATGGAAGAATATAGATTGGTTCCTGCCACCGCGCTGGTGTCGTATTTCTCTTCCTGGAAGCTCCCCATGTCGCGGTTAAATACATCCACGACCCGGATCTTCAGCCCTTTCTTTCCGCGGAGGATCTCTTCGTAGGACTTCTCGATGCCGCTGATTCCGATGTAATCGCCCGACCGGTAGTAAGGGTCCCGGGCAATGAGTTCGGGGCTCACTTCCCCGATATATCCCATCGTATGGGCTGCGATCGGGAATGAATATTTCCGCAGTGTCCTGGGCTGAACGAAGAATCCCGGGAACCCGAACAATCGTTCTTCGATATAACCATAACTCTCCCTTGAGATCTGGGATTCAAATACCGAAGGCCGGTACATGGAGTACTTTCTGGCTTTTTTGATCCGCTCCCGGAAATCTTCCATCGTGATGCCGACCAGCCTGCAGAACTCAGCCGTATCGATCTTCTTCACCTGCTTCGGGATCACCATCAGGTCATAGGCTGCTTCATTATATACCAACAGTTCCCCTTTGCGGTCGAAGATCTGGCCTCGTGCGGGATATTGCGTGATATACCGGAGGACATTGTTGTTGGCCGATAGGATGTATTTGTCGGCCAGAAGCTGGACATACACCAGGCGGGTGATCAGGATGAACCCTATAACAAGGAAGAACCCGGCAATGATGAACCTCCGGTTCGAGTTGGTTTTCTCCATTACAATCCGCTCCTTCTCAGAACAATACCGGGGGTAGTTACAACATTGCTCTTGTTCAGGGCCCGGTCGTAAATAAAGAGTTCGAAACGGATCGTATCGTAATCAGGGGACGGATCCATCGCCAGGGTATCCACGATGATCCCCTTGATCGGCTTTCCCTCGTACCCCTGGTTCAGGATGGGCAGGCGCGCGCTGTAAGGGGGATCCAGGATCACTTCGGTATACCCGGTGTCCCGCTTCTCAAAATACCGGATCACGTAATTGTAGTAGTAATCGCCCCCTTTGTTGTACGGGGGCAGCGTATCCTTCGGCCTCAGGCCGATATCTCCGTTACCGTCCTGGAATGTGATCGACAGGATTCCCCGGGTGGGATAAACAGCCGAATCGTTCGCATACATGAGCTGCATACTCTTGAATCCGATCTCAGGGATATCCGGGTAATTTTCCTCCTTGATGCAGGAGCTGAGCAAAACGGCTGTCAGCATAATAACAAATGCTGCGCTAAATAGTACATGCCGGGTACCTGGTTTCATGAGTCGGGCTTCGTCGAATCCGGAATTTGTATCTTTGAAACGGCTTGTAAAAGTACTAAAAATCATGAAGCGGTCATGGACAACCCGGTGAATTTTTCAGAGATGATCTTCAGGGAACTCACTGAGGCTGAGTTCAACCGGATCGCGATTGACCTCTACCACCGGACGTTGGAACGAAACCCTGTTTACCGCGAATACGTAACGACGCTCTTTCCGGGCATGACCGAACCCCGGAATCATTCGGCCATACCCTTCCTTCCTATCGGCTTGTTCAAATCAAGGAAGGTATATGCCTGCGACCGGGAACCTCAGAAACTGTTTCTGAGCAGCGGAACCACCGGGATGGAGCGGAGTTCGCACCACGTGGCCGACCTGGGACTCTACCGACGTTCCCTCACCGAAGGATTCCGCTGCTTTTTCGGCGACCCGGCGGATTACGTGATCGCAGCCCTCACCCCGACTCCCGAGCAGCAGCCGCAATCCTCACTCGTCTTCATGATCTCCGAGCTGATGAACCTCACCACCGGAGTCTTCCTACCCCTTAACTCAGCAGATCCTCTGAGTCCTTTGCGCTCTCTGTGGTTAAATAAGAAAGTTTTCCTGATAGGACTCACATATGCATTGCTCGACCTTGCTGAATCCCACTCTGGAAACCCTCCCGACTTCCTCATCATCGAAACCGGAGGTATGAAAGGAAGGCGGAAAGAAATGATCCGCGAAGAGCTTCACGAACGCCTTAAAGCCGGGTTCGGCGTAACGAAGATCCTTTCTGAGTACGGCATGTCCGAACTCCTTTCCCAGGCCTGGTCGCAAGGTGACGGACGTTTCCGCTGCCCAGCCTGGATGAAAGTTCTTATCCGGGATACGAACGACCCGCTTTCGCTGCTTCCTTCCGGCCAGACCGGCGGCATCAACATCATAGATCTCGCCAATATCTATTCCTGCCCGTTCATCGCCACCCAGGACCTGGGCAAGCTGCATGAGGACGGCTCGTTCGAGGTGCTCGGGAGGTTTGATTACAGCGACGTCAGGGGGTGTAGCCTGATGATTTAATGGCAGGGAGCAGGGAGTCAGAAGGTAAACGACAACTGAAGCCAACACTCACTTCCACACTTCCGGTGCATCGGCTTTTGGATTATTCACGAGCCTTGAAACCGGGTAAGCTGTCATTTCTGCCGCAGTAAACGGTTTCAGCAGTCCCAGGAGCTCATCTTCCGATGTTTTGCCCAGCCACAGGTTCTCATCCTGCCTGGATAAAATGACCGGCATGCGGTCGTGGATCTCTTTCATTAAGTCATTCGGGGTCGTGGTGAGGATTGAAAAGGAATGGATGATCTCGCCGTCACGGCTGATCCATTGGTCCCAGATCCCGGCCATGGCGAAAGGCGACCGGTCCTTCATCAGGATCCGGTGCGGGATCTTCTCGTTCCCATCCCGTTTCCATTCATAGAAGCTGTCGGCAGGCACGAGGCAGCGACGGCTGCGGAAGGCATTCCGGAATGAAGGCTTTTCGGTGATCGTTTCCGCACGTGCGTTGATCATCCGGTTGCCAATGGCAGGGTCTTTCGCCCATGAAGGGATCAGGCCCCACCGATAGAGGGTCAATCCCCCGGGATCGTCACTGGAGATCACCGGCAGGTCCTGTGTGGGCGCACAGTTGTACCGTGCTTTCCACACCGCCGACCTGACCGTCACGCCAAAGCGTTCCCTGATCAACTCGTCTTCAACTGCAAATGAATACCGGCCGCACATGGAGGTTGGGATCAGGATGTAAAGATACGAAGGACGAAGGCGGTTAAAAAATAGATTTGGAAATTAGTGAATGATGGAGAAATCACTGAACCCGGACACCGGGCCGTCGGCAATAACCAGGTCAGTGACTCTGGCCCCAATGGGTCCGCGGCGGCACCAGGAAACAAACCGCTCCAAATCATCTTCTTCTCCTTCGGCTTCAATATAAACATTCCGCTCCGGCGTGTTTCGTGCAAATCCACGAATGTTATACCGGTATGCCACTTCCATGGCCGAAAACCTGAACCCAACACCCTGTACTCTTCCTGAAACGGTAATATTGTAATGTTTCAAGGTAAAAATATATACCTATGCAAATATAATAAGGAACTCCCTCACCACCTCACCAACTCGCCAACTCACCAGCTAACAACGATCACAATCTCCCCCTTCACCTCTTTTTTCCCATAATATTCAATCAGTTCCGCCAGCGTTCCCCGTGCAGTCTCCTCATGGATTTTGGTGAGTTCCCTGGAAACGGATGCTTTGCACTCAGGACCCAGGAATTCGGAAAGCTGTTCAAGGGTTTTAAGGAGACGATGCGGTGATTCATACAAAACGATGGTGGTTCCCATTCCGGCTAGTTCCTTCAGCCGCGTCTGGCGGCCTTTTTTGTGCGGCAGGAACCCGGCGAAGTAAAACCTGTCGCAGGGAAGACCCGAGTTGACCAACGCGGGGATGAAAGCCGTGGGGCCGGGAAGGGTCTCTACGTCCAGTCCGGCTTCGAGGCATGCCCGGACCAGGAGAAATCCCGGGTCGGAGATCCCGGGGGTGCCGGCATCGGAAATGAGTGCGGCCACATCTCCCTCTTTCAATCGTTCAACGATCCCGGCAACCGTTTTATGCTCGTTAAACGCGTGAAAAGGTACAAGCCTGGTCCCGATCCCGAAATGTTTCAGCAGGTTCCCGCTGGTGCGGGTGTCTTCCGATAAAATGAAATCGGCCTCCTTCAGGATCCGGATGGCCCGGAGCGTGATGTCCTCCAGGTTGCCGATGGGAGTAGGGACCAGGTACAGTGAAACCGCTCGGTTCATTTGTTCCGGATAAGTTTGAAACCCACCCCATGTACATTGATCAGCTCAACACCCGGATCTTCCTTAAGGTATTTCCGGAGTTTCACGATGTAAACGTCCATGCTGCGGGCGTTGAAATAGCTGTCGTCATGCCAGATCTCACGTAACGCGTCGCTGCGGGTGAGCACGTCGTTGCTGCGTTCGCACAGCAGCCTGAGCAGCTCCGCCTCCTTGGAGGTGAGCTTCTTTTCCTTGCCCCTGATCGTCAGGGTCTGGCGGTTGAAATCAAAGGTGTAGGCCCCGATCCCGAAGAGCCCTTGCGGGCCGGTGTTTTTCGGCAGCTCTTCCGACCGGCGAAGAATCGCCTGGATCCGGAGCAGCAGCTCCTCCATACTGAATGGCTTGGTGAGGTAATCGTCGGCCCCGATCTCGAAGCCTTTCAGCTTATCCTCCTGCATGGTGCGCGCCGTTAAGAACAGGATCGGGACCCTGGCATTCGCTGCACGGATCTCCTGTGCTGCGGCGAATCCGTCCTTGACGGGCATCATGATGTCGAGGATGCAAAAATCAAATTCCATGCTGCGAAACGAATCGACTGCTTCCTGGCCGTTGATGCACAGGGTCGTGACAAAGCCTTTGGCATCAAGGTAATTTTTCAGCAGGTTGCCGAGGTTGTGGTCATCTTCTGCCAGCAGGATCCTGACGGGATTCTTGTCCATGTTTCAGTGTTCTGGGATTCGGTACGGTAAATAGATCTTGAATGAACTGCCCATGTTCACCTCGCTCTCCACGCTGATCTTGCCTTTATGTTCATCCACAATGGCCTTCACATAACTCAGCCCGAGCCCGAACCCGCGCACATTGTGGACATCGCCCGTATGGACCCGGTAAAGCTTCTGGAAGATCTTCTTCATGTCGGATTTGCTGATCCCGATCCCGTTATCGGTGATGGTCATCAGGATCCCGTTCCCGCTGGTCTCGGTCTTCACCGTGATCAGAGGTTTGCGCGGTGTGTATTTGTTGGCATTGTCAAGCAGGTTGTAAACCAGGTTGGTGAGGTGAACCCGGTCCCCTTCCAGCACCGGAGGAGCAGCCTTCAGGTCGGTGAAGATCTCCCCGTCCTTGATCTCCACCTGGATCATCAGGTTCTTGGCAACATCACGGATGATCCTGTGAAGGTCGGTCATCTCTTTTTTCATCTTCAGCTGGCCCTTTTCGATCACTGCGGTCTGCAGGATCTTCTCCGACAGAAGCCCGAGCCGGTTCGCTTCATCGCGGATCATCCCGATATAGGAATTGATGAATTCCTCCGATTTGGGCAGGTCTTTGTCGCTCAGGGTTTCGCAAGCCAGGCTGATCGAAGCGATCGGCGTGCGGAACTCATGGGTCATGTTGTTGATGAAATCGTTTTTCATCTCCGAAAGTCTGCGCTGCCTTAACAGGGTGGTGATCGTATAGGAAAAGGAGTAAACAATCACGACGATCAGGATAATGGATACGAGGAGCATGCCCCACAGGTCGGTGAGGAGGAACTGCTTCTCGCTCGGAAACCACACCAGGAGGTACTCCGGTGAGGTGAAGATATCGGTGCTGAAGAGCTGAAATGCATATCCCTTCCGGATCATCTGTTCATTGTACTGCCCGGTTTTTTCGAGGAGGAACTCTTCATTCTCGGGTTTGTAAATGCCGAATTCGTACCGGGTATCCACCCCCCTGATGTTCAGTTCAAGGAAAATCAGCGAATCCAGGGTCCGGGTGTCGATGAACTCGGAATAATCCAGATGGCTGGAGAAATTCAGCATGCTGCCGGCCTGGGTGGATTCCGAAGCTTTTCGCTTTTCCATCAGCTCGACCTTATAAACCACCTTGGCCATGGCATCATTCACGCTGCGGCGGAAGGAAGACTCCTTGAACGACGAGGCGCTGCGGATCCAATAGAGCTGCATGCTGAGCAGGCCGACCAGGGCAGCTGTCATGATGATAATGATCAGGATGATGTTCTTCCGCTTCACGCAAGCAAAGGTAAAGCAAATTCAAACACAGGTAATTATATACAATGCGAACCCAAGCATAGTAAAAGGTCTATAAGAGAAGGCCATGTGAAAGAAAATAAATAGTGTGCAAGTACAATGTTGCCATATCTTTGCTTTAAATAAAAACAAGCCGTTATGGTTATAGATTACAATAAAATTAAAAAATACATATCAAAACAGAGACTTCAAAAGTATATGGACGTCAGTGCTGGCGATATGCGCATGGCATTAAAACTTTATCAAACAAATCTCCGTATTTCGCAAGCATTTTATCCGCTTTTGTCACTATTTGAAGTTATTTTACGTAATGCGCTAAATGACGAATTATCTAAATATTATAATGACCCCGATTGGATAATAAGTCAACGCACCGGCTTTATGGTAGATTATAGACTAAAATATTATGATAAAAAAAAATCTAAATATAGTTGGAATAGAATATTTATCAAGGAAGTTGATAGTTCTCTTAAAAGGCTCGGTGGCGCTGCCAATGGCGCAGATGTTTTAGCATCCATGAAATTGGGATTTTGGACTGCCTTTTTCCAGAAAACACATTATGTCATTCTGGCTGGAAGGCCTATTAAAATATTCCCGATGTTGCCTATGGGTACAAGCCGGTGGGCGGTTTATGGTAAATTATTAAAAATCAAGGAATTCAGAAATCGAATCTATCACAATGAGCCCATTATTTTTAAAAAGGAATTGACTGGCACTACATTTTCTACCCAATTACCCGAAAACATCCATTCCGAAATAACGCTGATGTTCTCATGGTTGGACTTAGACTTTGAGAAATGGACAAAAAAAATTAATGGGGTGGACTTTGAAATTAGGAGGGCAAAATGTGTACTTAAATACTATCCCACTATTTTTTATTATTTAATGAGGATGGTTATTGGGTGTAGGTTTTATGCCAACAAATACACCCCCATTGGGCACCTGCGATAACGTACAAATTACACATGGCAAAATAGAAGAGCCCGCGATTCGCGGGCTCTTCTTTTTCCCCACTTGGTTACGTGCATCTTCCGATGTAGAGGCTTGACCAAGTATTGCGTTGCAAATATACGCATTTTATACACGCAAAGTCAAGTAAGTATTAAAAAATCTTTCGAAATCATCTTTTTTTTTACAAATCATCCCTTTTTTAATGGTGGTGACTTAATAATTTTTTTAATCGCTTTTTCAAAAGGGCTTATTTTCCCTTTCGGTTTTGGCTTTTCCTTTTTCTTCGGATTGTCTTTTTTCATCAATTTGCTATTAAGTCCTTGTATGTTAATCTTTTGTTGTCAGACAAAAGTAGCATATTTCCGAACCGTTCAACCTGCGACCGCTTACGTAGGTCATAACGGAACGAAAATTCATCCAAATACTTAGTTATGTGTTTGTCGCTTATGCTATGATATATACCATAAAATCCACGCCTAACCAACGACCAGAACCCCTCCAACGTATTAGTATGGTAATTCCCCCGAACGTACTCGCCAGCCATGTGCTTAACGATCTCGTGTGCATAACCAGAGTGTAAACCGCCATAAGCCCTAAAGCTATCAGTTATTACGGTTGAACCCCTCTTTACATACTTTCTAACCAACGGTTGCAACACCCAGCTATGAACGGAAGGTATTTTCTCAGTTATTACCCGCCCGTCCCGTTGTATCAATCCCATGATAATTGTTTTTTCGTCCTTGCCTTGCCTGTTCAATTTTTTGCTCTGATGTTTGAACTTGTCCTCACCTCCGAAAAATGATTCATCTATTTCCACCGTACCATCCAACTGCCCACTATCCAATCTACGATTTAACGCATACCTTATTCTTTGCAACATGAACCAGGCTGTTTTTTGCGTCACGGCAACGTCCCTACTTAACTGAATAGAACTTATCCCCTTTTTGTGTGCGGTTACAATGAATATGGCAAGGAACCATTTTTGCAATGGTATTTTACTATCCTCAAAGATAGTCCCCACCTTAACGGTGAATTGTTTCCTACACGCTTTGCACTTAAACAACCGTCCGTCTTTGTATCTGAACACTTCCATATTGCCACAATGGGGGCAAAATGGGTTTTTATTCCACCTTATTTCTTCCAGATAATTACGGCAAGTTTGCTCATCTTTGAAATAATCAAGGAAGTCGATAATATTGCTTAAATCCCTTATTTTATTGGTTTTTATCATGGTTGTTTAGGTTATTTATATACCAAATATACAACCATATATTGGGTTTGTCAAGTAAACGGATAAATATATTATTAGTAAAAAATGCAACGAGTTTCGTGGGTGCCTAAAACCTTGATATGGCCTATACGTTGCAGTATTTTTGCAAAGTGAGTAAACTTTTAACTAAGGAAAGACTATTTATACAAAAAGGGATACGCTTTTCAGTATATCCCTGTTCAATACGGCCCCGTAGTTTAACGGATAAAACACCTGTTTGCCGAACGGGCCGATCCGGGTTCGATTCCCGGCGGGGCCTTTTCTTCTTACAGCACAAAGATAATACAATCTTAGGCTGATTCTGACTTTATTAACACTTTTTTAGAACGCCGCGTTTAGGTTCCCACCCACAACACGGATGCAAAGATACAATGTCTAACAAGCAAAGTCAAGGATATGGACAGAGACAAAACACCCACGATGGCGTTCCCATCTACGAACTATGAGCGGTTAGCCCAAGACATTTTACCACTTCTTAATGGGTTGGCGATGTATGAGGTAGATCGGGTACTGGACGAAATAAATCGCAGAATGCGAGGTATTAAGATAATGACGGTTGGTTAAGTTCGGCAAGTACCTTTATGTACTTTCCCTCTTTTGCTTTTATGGATACCGATTGATCGTCCTTTAATATTACCTCGTACGATTGTTTATTGCCCCACGCCTCTACTTTGGTAATATCAATATAGGCAATGTCTGTAATTGGTATTAACAATTCTCTATTGGAAACAATATTTCCGGGTTCTTCCTCTTCGAGAATGAACACTTTTATCAAAAATGGGTTGTTCATATTATGGCTTTTTTGTTTATGACAATATTACGAAATACTTTGCATATATTTGATTATTAATTTATACAACAATGAATTGGGTTTTTATATTAGAGATATTGGGGTTTGTGGTCCTTTGTTATTTGCTGAATATCGGGTATAAACGAATTTTAGCTAATGATGATGTCCCCATATTAAACAACAAGACAATATTTTATATACTTACCACCATTCTGGGGTTATTCGCAATGGGCGGATTCTCGATGATGCTTGTTTTGTTGTTTGATACAGCTAACTCGTTTGAGAGAAGAATGGGGGATTACCCCATTTGGGGGCAGGTGTTGGTTCTCATATCTATTGCGGTCTTTGCGTTTTCGGTTAGACTATATTTACACAAAATGGCAAAAGGGAAAACTGAAAATAAAAAATAAGATATGTGGGCGTGGGTTTACATTGTATATAATTACCCAAACACAGGTTTTTAACATTTTTTAACGTATCTTAATATCTCTTAACATTCTCCGAGGGATATTCAGCCTACTTTTGTTCAGTAAAATCTTTCATGACGTTCATTTTTTCGGTTTTTGTAATTGCTTGAATCCGGAACGACATTTGTCAGGGATTTGTTTATTGATTTTTAAAGGGTGCCATAGCATTTATCGGCACCCTTTTTTTATTTTAGCTGAAATCTTCAGATGAACATGGTATCGATAGACATCAGCAAGACGCTGGCTTTTCTTCCCGACCGCTCCATCGAACCCTTGCAGGGGGTGGTCCGCCGAGCGCACGAGGCCCTGCTGGAAGGGACCGGACGGGGCAATGATTTCCTGGGATGGTTGCGTTTGCCGGTTATGCTGGACAAGCGTCTCTTTACTTCGATCGAAGAAGATGTCAACCGCCTCTCCCGGGATACCGAACTGGTTGTGGTCATTGGGATCGGGGGATCCTATCTCGGAGCCCGGGCCGTTATCGAAAGCCTCCAGCATTCATTTGCTCCGTTAGTGAAGAAAAGAGACCATCCGTTGGTCGTCTATGCGGGAGAGAACCTCAGCGAGGATTACCATGCCGACCTGCTAGAAATCCTGGATGAGCGCTCGTATGCCGTGATCGTGATCTCGAAGTCGGGGACCACCACCGAACCGGCCATCGCATTCCGGATCCTTCGCGAGCACCTGGTGAAGAAGTATGGCCGCGAAGGCGCCAGGAAAAGAATCATTGCCATTACCGACGGTTCCCGGGGAGCCCTTAAAACCATTGCAACGGAAGAGCATTACAGGACTTATGTGATTCCCGACGATGTCGGAGGCCGTTATTCCGTTCTGACCCCGGTTGGTTTACTGCCTATCGCGGCAGCCGGATTCGATATTCACGAACTCGTGGCCGGGGCAGCAGAGATGCAGGAAGTCTGTTTCCGAAAGCCCGACTTCGACCTTAATCCAGCCGCTGTGTATGCTGCCGTGAGGAATGAGCTCTACCAGGCCGGCCGGCAGGTTGAGATCATGGTCACATGGCAGCCGCACCTGGTATACCTGGCTGAATGGTGGAAACAACTGTTCGGTGAAAGCGAGGGGAAAGAGGGGAAAGGGATCTTCCCGGCCAGCGTGAATTTCACTACCGATCTGCATTCCCTCGGACAATTTATCCAGGAAGGCACCCGCAACCTGTTCGAGACGATGCTGTCTGTGGATCGACCCGGTAAAGTGCTGCAGATCCCACCGGACCCGATCGACGGCGACGGCCTCAATTTCATGGCGGGCCGACGGATTTCTGAAGTGAACCGCATGGCCGGACTGGGCACCCTGCTTGCACATGTCGACGGCGGCGTCCCCAATATCCGGATCTCGATCCCCTGCCTGACAGAGATCCACATCGGACAACTCCTCTATTTTTACGAGTATGCCTGTGCTCTCAGCGGGTATGTGCTGGGAGTCAATCCGTTCGATCAGCCGGGGGTGGAAGCGTACAAAAAGAACATGTTCGCCCTGCTGGGGAAACCCGGATATGAGGATGAAGGGAAGAAACTGCTCGAGAAGCTTAAGTGAGTGGTGAACGGTGAACCGTGAGCTGTTGTTCGATTACGATCGGATAGTACTCATATTCAAGTAGATGAACTCGGTTAGCCAATGTTTCAGGGGTGTCGCCGGGCAGAACCGGACAGCGGGCCTGGAATACGATATCCCCCCGGTCGTACCGCTCGTTAACCTGATGGATCGTAATTCCCGATTCCGTATCGCCTGAGGCGATCACGGCTTCGTGAACGTTCATGCCGTACATGCCTTTGCCTCCGTATTTTGGCAATAATGCCGGGTGGATATTCAAGATACGGCCATGGAATGTGTTCAACAGGTGATTGGGGACCAACCAAAGGAACCCGGCCAGGACGATGAAGTCTATTCTGTTGTTTTTCAATATATTAAGAACAATATCAGAATCCCTGAACTGCTGCCGGTCAAAGACCGCGACGGGTATTCCCAGGTTCCTGGCCCGCTCCAGTACGTAGGCATCCGCCTTGTTCGACAGGATCAGGGCAACCTCTATGGATGGGTGTTCCCGGAAATAAGTAACAATACGTTCCGCGTTGGTTCCGGACCCTGAAGCGAAGATCGCGATACGATGCATGAAACAGGTGCTTTTCGTCACAAAAATAGGAAGGTTTCCCGAGTTCGCAACCGGTAGTGAACAATTTTGTAATATTCACAAAATCAATATGATACAAATTTAAAAATGTTAAAAAATCTTAAAATTTGGGAATTGTATCATTATTCTTTATTTCTTTGCACTCCATTTAACCAAAAAAGGAGAAAACATGTCTGACATTACCGCAAAAGTTAAAGCTATCATTGTTGATAAGCTGGGTGTTGATGAAAGTGAAGTAACTCCTGAGGCAAGTTTTACGAACGACCTCGGTGCTGATTCGCTGGACACTGTTGAGTTGATCATGGAGTTCGAAAAGGAATTCGACATTGCGATTCCCGATGATCAGGCTGAAAAGATCAGCACGGTGGGTGAAGCCATCGCCTACATCGAGAACAATACAAAGTAACCTGAACGGTCCGCATTTAAGGCCTGTGTACATCACCAGGCCTTCGCTTTTTTTATTAATAACCTAAAACGCTGTAACGTGAGTTTAAGACGGGTTGTCGTAACTGGTCTTGGTGCACTTACACCCATCGGAAACACTGCAGACGAATATTGGCAGGGACTTGTCAGGGGTGTAAGCGGTGCCGCAACCATCACCAAATTTGACATTTCGAAATTCAAGACCCGGTTCGCCTGTGAAGTCAAGAATTTCAACCCTGAGAATTACTTCGAACGCAAGGAAGTCCGCAAGTACGATCCTTACACACATTATGGTATCGTTGCGTCCGATGAAGCGATCAGGGATTCCGGACTGGACCTCTCCGGGGAAAACAGGGAACGGATCGGTGTGATCTGGGCTTCCGGGATCGGAGGACTGGATACCCTTATCAACGAGGTTACAGCTTTTCTTCAAGGAGACGGCACTCCCCGGTACAATCCCTTCTTCATCCCGAAGATGATCTCCGACATCACGGCAGGCCATATTTCAATCCGATACGGCCTGATGGGTCCTAACTTCGCCACGGTTTCGGCATGCGCCTCCTCAGCCAATTCACTGGCTGATGCATATAATTACATCCGGCTCAATAAAGCGGATATGTTCGTCACCGGTGGATCCGAAGCTGCGATCAATCCGGCCGGGGTAGGGGGATTCAACGCAATGCACGCCATTTCGACAAGGAATGAGGATCCGGCAACCGGGTCCAGGCCCTTTGACAAAGACCGTGACGGATTTGTCATCGGTGAAGGTGCCGGCGCATTGGTGTTCGAAGAACTGGAACACGCCCTGGCCCGTGGCGCAAAGATCTACTGCGAAGTAGCCGGTGCCGGACTGTCAGGCGATGCCTACCACATGACAGCGCCCCACCCGGAAGGCCTGGGCGCCATCCTGGCCATGAGAATGGCCGTCGAAGATGCCGGCATTTCCCATACTGACATCGACCATATCAATACGCATGGCACTTCTACACCCGCAGGAGATATTGCCGAAGCGAAAGCGATCATCAGTTATTTCGGAGAACATGCATATAAGATCAGCATCAACTCCACCAAATCGATGACCGGGCACCTGCTGGGAGCCGCCGGAGCCATCGAAGCCATCGCGACGATCCTGGCCGTGAAAAACGACATCGTCCCTCCGACCATCAACCATTTCACGGATGATCCGGAAATCGACGCCCGGCTGGATTTTACCTTCAACCAGGCCAAACAGCGTAAGGTTCAGTACGCCCTCAGCAATACCTTTGGATTCGGCGGACACAATGCATCGCTGATCTTCAAGAAATATAACGGATGATCCGCTTTGAAATTCAGGGGAATCAAACGGTTATTTCACGCATCTTCCGATAAAAAACTGATCCATTCCATTAAGAACATGTTCGGGTTTCGACCCGGAAATGTGTTCTTATACAAACTCGCCTTCCTGCATAAATCGGTCAGCCAGGAAGCCCTCAACGGCGTCAAGATCAATAACGAGCGACTGGAATTCCTGGGTGATGCCGTGCTGGATGCCGTGACGGCCGACTTCCTCTTCAAAACATTCCCGACCAAAGATGAGGGATTCCTTACCGAGATGCGATCAAAGATCGTGAGCAGGGTATCGCTGAACAAACTTTCCCAGAGACTGGGTCTCGACCACCTCGTTCAACTCGATCCGTCAGGGACCTACCGTTCATTCCGCGGCGATGCGTTCGAAGCATTTGTCGGTGCTGTATACCTGGATAAAGGATACCGTTTTACCCGGAAACTTATTATCGAGCAGATCATCAAGCGTTATTATAACATGGATGACCTGGTCTCCCAGGAACTGAACTTTAAAAGCAAGATGGTGGAATGGGCACAGAAAGAAAAGAAACAACTTGTATTTCAGGTAGTTGACGAGACAGGTTCAGGATATAAGAAGCAATATATCGTGGCTGTGATCGTGGATGACGTGCCCGTATCCCAGGGCCGCGATTATTCCATCAAAGGAGCCGAACAGCTGGCGGCAGAAAAGGCCTGGCAGAGCATTTCAGGAGATCAGGAGTAAGATCCTTCCTGTTTTTGATTTACATTTGTTCAGAATAAAAGCCGGAGAATGGCAAAAAAGGTCCTTCTCGAGATCCACGACGCCCCTGCTTGGTATACCTTAACCGGCATCTCCTGCCATTTGAGGGATTACAGGCTTTCGTTCCTGCTCAACGAAAACCTCGGCTTCGGATTGATACGGCTGGATGATCTGCCCTATCTCGCGGCGGGATCCTCAGAGCCAGCCTA
>DAIRDK010000049.1:0-14264 GCA_036796175.1 Bacteroidales bacterium
GCCGAAATAGCCTCCGATTCCGTGCGGATGGTAGTGGCAGCAATTTTTTTAATTTCCTTTGCGTTTTTCAAAGTCAAAAATTTTTAAAAAAAAAGAATTTAAACAGGGGATTTCCTATTATATTTGTATATAGGGCTATTAAAATATTAATAATCAAGCCCTCTCGGAAAACAAAAATACAAAATTAAACGGTAGTCTGACATGGCAGCCAGCAAGGGGGATACTAAGCTACACGATGTTCTGAAGAAAGTTTTTGGATACGACAGTTTCAAAGGTAACCAGGAAGCGATCATTCGCAATCTACTCGCCAATAAAGATACATTTGTCATCATGCCGACCGGCGGAGGGAAGTCCCTTTGCTACCAGTTGCCCGCGCTGATCAAGGAAGGAACGGCCATCATCGTGTCGCCGCTGATCGCGCTCATGAAAAACCAGGTGGATTCCATCCGGAGCTTCGGGACCAATTCCGACGTGGCCCATTTCATGAACTCCTCGCTGACCAAGCAGGAGATCCTGCAGGTGAAGAAAGACATCAAGGATCAGAAGACCAAACTGCTCTACGTCGCACCCGAAACGATTACCAAAGAGGAGAACATCGAGTTCCTGAAAAAAATCAAGATCTCCTTTTATGCCATCGACGAGGCGCACTGCATCTCGGAGTGGGGGCACGATTTCCGCCCCGAATACCGGCGCCTGCGGCCCATCATCGACGCCATCGGGCAGAAAGTCCCGGTGATCGCCCTGACTGCTACGGCCACGCCCAAAGTACAGCAGGATATCCAGAAGAACCTGGCCATGATGGATGCGGTTATGTTCCTCTCCTCGTTCAACCGGCCCAACCTCTACTACGAAGTGCGGCCCAAAACGAAAAATGTCGTTAAGGATGTCATCAGGTTCATCAAGAACAACCCGGGTAAATCGGGCATTGTCTATTGCCTGAGCCGCAAACGAGTGGAGGAACTGGCCGAAACACTGAACATCAACGGCATCCGGGCGCTGCCTTACCATGCGGGGCTCGAAGCCCACGTACGGCGCCAGAACCAGGATAAGTTCCTGATGGAAGAAGTGGATGTGATCGTGGCGACCATCGCCTTCGGCATGGGGATCGATAAACCCGACGTGCGGTTC
Organism: Bacteroidales bacterium; assembly: GCA_036796175.1. Classification (GTDB taxonomy): domain Bacteria; phylum Bacteroidota; class Bacteroidia; order Bacteroidales; family FEN-979; genus DAIRDK01. The sequence continues at coordinate 1,129 of DAIRDK010000049.1, forward strand.
GTGATCCATTTCGACATGCCCAAAAGCCTCGAAGGGTATTACCAGGAAACCGGGCGGGCCGGACGGGACGATGGCGAAGGGAACTGCGTCGCCTTTTACAGTTACGACGACATCCAGAAACTGGAGAAATTCCTTAAAGGCAAAAGCGTCGCCGAACAGGAAATCGCCAAACAACTGTTGTTCGAAACCGTTTCCTATTCCGAATCCTCTGTGTGCCGGCGGAAACAGCTCCTGCATTACTTCGGCGAAGTGATGAAAGAGGACAACTGCCAGAATTGCGACAACTGCCTCCATCCGAAGAAAAAATTCGAAGGCAAGCAGTATGTCCAACTGGTGCTGGAAACGGTCCTGGCCGTAAAACAGCAATACAAGCAGAAGCATCTCATCAATATCCTGCTCGGAAAAGCCACGGCGAACATCAAGCAGTTCAAGCATAACAAGCTCGCCGAATTCGGACGGGGCGGCGATAAGGATGAGAAGTTCTGGAATGCCGTGATCCGCCAAAGCCTGATCGAACGGCTGCTCCTGAAAGACATCGAGAACTACGGACTGCTCAAGGTCAGTCCTGATGGCCTGAAATTCCTGAAGAAGCCCTATTCTGTCATGCTGGTCGACGACCATGACTTCGAGAACCCGGAAGAGGAGGAACTGTTCGAAGCGATGGGATCCAAGAGCAGTACGGCGGATAAAACGCTGTTCGCGCTGCTGAAAGACCTTCGCAAGGAGATCGCGCGGAAAGAGAAACTGCCGCCGTTCGTCATCTTCCAGGATCCATCCCTGGAAGACATGGCCATCCAGTACCCCGTCACGGTTGACGAACTGAAACAGATCCAGGGCGTGGGCCTGGGAAAAGCGCAGAAATATGGCAAGCCGTTCCTCGACCTGATCAAGGAATATGTTGAGGAGAACGAAGTCATCCGCCCGATGGACATGGTGGTGAAATCGGTGGTGAACAAATCGGGACTGAAAGTTTACATCATTCAAAGCATCGACCGCAAGATCTCCCTGGTCGACATCGCCTATGCCAAGAATCTGAATTTTGACGAACTCCTCAGCGAAATCGAGAGCATCGTCGGCTCGGGGACCAAGATCGATATCAACTATTACATCGACGAATTTATCGACCCGTATCACCAGGAGGAAATTTTTGAATACTTTCGCAAAGCCGAGTCCGATTCGGTGGAACAGGCCCTGCAGGACCTGGGTGAAGATGAATACACGGAAGAAGAGATCCGCCTGGTGCGGATAAAATTCATGTCTGAATTGGGGAACTAAAATTATTGAACATGGAGGAAAATAAAATTTTAATGCCTGAGGCTTCTCAGGAAGTGCCCGTCGTACCTGAAGACAAGAACCAGGACAAGGGTTCCCGTCCGCCTTTCTTTACGTTTAACATCAACACGATCCTGATGCTCATCCTCCTGGTGGGACTGGCCGTGCTGTACGTCCTCTTCTTTACCGAAGGGAGGGGGTCTTTCCAGGCAGCTCCCGTGGTCAGGGCGCCAGGGCAGGGATTGAACGTCGTCTTCGTCAACATCGATACCCTGAACGAACGGTATGAATTTGTCGTCGACCTGAAGAAGAACCTGGAGAGTCATGGCAATAAACTGCAGAATGAGCTGATCGCGGAGCAAAACGCCCTCCAGAAGGAATTCAATGACCTCCAGACCCTGATCCAGGGCAATGTGGTTACCGAAGAACGGGCCAACACCATTTACCAGAACCTGATCCAGAAACAGCAGGCGCTGGAAGAGAAGAAGAACCGCTATACCCAGGAGGTGGCTGAAAAGGAATATACCACCCAGATTACGTTGCTGGATACGGTGGACGCTTTTCTCAGGCGCTTCAATGCGGTGTACGGGTATGATTACATCCTGGGATACAAGACCGCCGGTGAGATCCTGATCGCCAACGATACACTCGACATCACCCGGGTGGTGGTCGATGAGCTGAACAAGGAATACAGGGAACATAAAAAGTAGACGCCGATGAAAGACTGCCGGCTCTTCCGGTTCTTCCTGGTTCCCGCTCTTGTATTACTCTTATTCTCCTGTACCAAGCCCATCGAGGAGGAACGGGAAGCCATCCTGACCAACGATTCCATCATTCCTGAACCGGTTATGGTCCAGTTGCTGGCCGATGTGCACATCCTGGAAGCCGGACTCCTGGTAAAAAGGAACCATGGGGAAAAGATCGCCGGCAGTTCAGCAGAATGGTATGCAGGCCTGTTTGCCAAATATCACATCACCGAAGTCCGGTTCCGGCAGAACCTGCAGTATTATCAATGGGATACCGGAGAGTACAATGCGCTGTACGACAAAGTGATCGCCGAACTCAGATCCAGGGCTCACTGGATCCCGCAGACGCCGGCCCCTGCGAAAAAACCCCGGGTGGAATAATCTTCCTTATTGCCGGGTGTAGGTCCCGGTTACCTGGTGAAGCGTGGCCCCGTCGAGAAAGGAGTAAGTCCAGTTGATCCGGGTACTGCTGGTCAGTGCTCCTGACCCGTTCAGTGTCCAGCCGTCCCCGATGATCTGGTCAGGCACCAGCGTGATGTTGGTCCCTGACACATCAGCCTTGGCAGTCGTGCCGGAATTTGCGAAATTGTGGATCAGGACGGCTGTCGATGAGGATGCATCCAGATCGATGGTGACCTCAAACGTGTATTTGTACTCCTGTTCGTTGGCCAGCCAGGTGCCGGTAAAAGAGGTACGTGGATCCGTTGGGCTGGGAGACGGTTCGTCGGTAGTACAGCCTGCCAGCAGTGCCGTGAAGAGGACCAGTGCAGGGAATAACAGGTAAGCCCGCGTTCTCATGATCGGCCGGTTTTGTTGATAACATAAAGGTACCCGCTGAATACAAGGGTTGTCAACAGCTGGACAACCAGGAATACGGTGGCTGCCTCTTCCTTTACAAAAGCCAGGGAGAAAAACGCCAGGTAGGCCAGGTAGCAGAATACTTTGCTGGCCGCGATCGAAAGGAGTCCCGACACGAAGAAGTTCCTGGTACGCGCAGCAACCAGGTAAAAGAGGAACACGTTAAGCACCAGTTCGGCCGTGATGATCATCATTTTGACCGCTTCCGGATGACCGGATACCAGGAATGAAAAGGCGGGCAGCGCCAAGGCGAGGAGGTAGCTGTTTTGCCTGGTCGAATGAGCGAGCGAAAGGATCACCATCACCCGCATGGGTTCCAGCATATAGACGGGAAAACTGAACAGGTGGGCCAGCGACGGGACAAGCAGGATGAATGCCAGTGCCGCCATATCGATCAGCAGGGCCTTTACCAGGGCCTTACGCGATAAAACATGAACCTGTGCTTCCATGATATTCACATTTTTAGATCCTGTTAAACAAAGATACGAAATCTCAGAAACTGAAACTCAGTCCGAGGCTTGGTAAGATCGGCAGCTGCCAGATCTCGGTCCCGGTGATCCGGTCGATATAGAATATGTTCTCCTGGTTCAGGATATTGGTCACCCCCAGGTCGATCAGCAGTTTGGTCGTTTTTCCGAGGAAGAAGGTCTTCTTGACGCTCACGTCGAAACGGCTGTAGTAGGGTAGCCTTTTCGAGTTGTATTCGCCGTAAAGGATGCCGAGATTTCCGTTGGTGGTCGTGTAATCCCCGCCCAGGTTGGAGTTGAAGATGATCTCTTCATAATATCCCTGGGTCGGCGTGAAGGGGAATCCGGACCCGTAGTTGTAACGTCCGTCCACCTCCCATGAAGATTTTTTACCGAAGGTCCAGGTGATCATCATGTTGACGTTGTGACGCCGGTCATAAGGAGGAACGTAATGAGTCACGCCGTCATACCGGTGAATGAACCCGAGAGAGTAAGTCCCCCAGAAACGGAACTGCTTGTAGTTATATTCCAGCGAGATGTCCACCCCTTCTGCATCGCCTGTTTCCAGCATGAAATCTTTCTTCAGCCGGTCGGGGATCAGGGCATTCTCTTCGCTGTCGTCAAAGTACTTGTATCGGTTGATGTTGGTCAGCTGCGGGTAGTATTTGTAGTATCCTTCGACATTGAGGTTCAGGTTGTGCAGGATATCCCACTCGAATCCGAAAATCGCGTGCCACGCCTGCTGGAGCTTGTTCTTGACCTCTTTCCCGTTGAATTCCTTGGGCAGGTTCTCAGGTGCCGAGAGGAATCCGTAGAACAGGTTCACCACATCCAGGTCATTGGTGGTTGATATGAGGTTCTGCGTGAAATAACCGCCTGCCATCTTGAGACGGAAATTTTTCAGCATGTTGTATTTAATGGAGAGGCGCGGTTCAGGAGACAGTGTAGACAGGGACCCGTAGTACTGAAGGCGGAATCCCGGCTGGATGATGAACTTGCCGGCAATCCATTTGTATTCGGCGTAGAAATCGACATCGGTGGTATTCTGGGTATAATCGATCTGGCGGTTCGTCATGTTGTAAAAATCGAAGACCGTCTTATACCCGGAAAGGTCGATCCCGTATTTGAGTGCGTCCTTGCCGAAGAAATAGGTGAACTTGAATCCGCCGTTAAACCCGCCGATGGAGCTTGAACGAGGCATTTTATCGGTTTCATCCAGGACGACTTTATAATAAGAATATGCCACGTTGCCTTCGAGGAGGACGGGTGATTTGCCCGGAATGATAACGAAATTGGTCCCTCCGCCATAGCTGTCCCAATGGTAATCGAGTTCGACTTCGTTGACCGTATTGTTGGTCATATTGTAACCATTAAATTTGGCCTTGTCGGAGAAGTTGAATCCGAAGAGGTTCACTTTGCTTCCGTTCTGGGCATTCACGGAGATTTTCCCGTAGATATCAAGATAGCTGTAGGGCAGGGGATCGTCAAGGTAGGTGTATAACCATTCCGAGGTGTTGTCGAGGTAGGAATTCTTGACGGACAGGACGAAGGAGGCGCTGGTGGCGTCCGGGTCTTTCGGCCTGACGATCGGGCCGTCGAGCAAGGCCTTGGCGCCGAAGGTGCTGACGTCCAGTTTGCCGGAGAACCGGTTCTTGTTCCCGTCGGAGGTGGTGATGTCCATGACGGATGAGATCCGGCCGCCGTATTCGGCACTGAATCCCCCGGTGTAGACGTTGACGCTCTTCAGGATGTCCACGTCAAACACCGAAAACAGGCCGATGGAGTGGAACGGGTTGTAGATCACCATCCCGTCGTACAGCACCAGGTTCTGGATCGGTGGACCGCCGCGGATATAAAGCTGTCCGCCCTGGTCGCCGGAAAAGATCACGCCGGGAAGGACCTGCAGGTACTGGGCCAGGTCGGGGGTTCCCCCGATGGACGGGATCTTGTCGATCTGCTTCGGATCGATCTTGATGATGGAGGTTTGCGTTTCGCGCTGTTTGTCCTGCCTGGCGGCCGACACATTGACTTCTGAAAGCGTCACGCTGGCTTTCGTCAGGTAGAGCTTCTTGGTGATGATATCGCCGGCCTTAATGGAGAGGGGCATCTGGAGGGTGTCGAACCCGACGTAAGTCACCATGAGGATATAATCGCCTGCCGGGATCTTGGTGATGGCGAAATAGCCGTTCTCATCGGTGGTGGCCCCGATGGAGGTCTTGGCAAAATAGACATTGGTAAAGATCACCGGTTCACCCGATTCCTGCTCATAAACGAACCCGCGGACGGTGGCATTCTGCGACCGGGCCGGCCGGCTGGTGGTCATGATCATGAACAAGGAGACAAGCAGGGTGAGTAAGATGGTACGAAAGCGCATAGCGGGATGAAGATTGGTACGGTTCGGTTTAACAGGCAAAGATATACTTTACATCTGAATTACATGCAATTTATTGTTCATGAGATCACGGATTTCGACGAAACGGCAAATGTTCACGCGCAGGGTTGCGTATTTGCCAAAATCTGTGTAGGTTTGCTTATCATTACCATGTTAAAGAAACCGCTGACAAGAAATCATGAAGAAACTTCTATTATTGGGGGATGAGGCGATTGCCCAGGGAGCCCTGGATGCCGGCTTATCGGGGATTTACGCTTACCCCGGAACCCCATCGACAGAGATCACCGAATATGTCCAGAATTCCAAACAGGCCTGCGGGCATACGATCCATTCCGACTGGTGCGCCAATGAAAAAACCGCCATGGAAGCTGCGCTGGGCATGTCCTATGCCGGCAGGCGGACCATGGTATGCATGAAGCACGTAGGCCTCAACGTAGCGGCCGACCCGTTCATCAACTCTGCGATAACGGGCGCCAACGGGGGGATGATCGTGGTCTCAGCCGACGATCCCTCCATGCACTCTTCCCAGAATGAGCAGGATTCGAGGGTTTACGGGAAATTTGCCATGATCCCCATCCTGGAGCCGGGCAACCAGCAGGAGGCTTACGATATGGTCCATTACGGTTTCGACCTCTCGGAGAAATACGGTGTGCCGGTCATGATGCGCATCACAACGCGGCTGGCTCACTCCCGTTCCGGTGTGACCATCCGGGAACCAAGGATCCAGAACGAATTGAAATTGCCTTCCGACCTGAGGCAGTATGTCCTCCTGCCTGCAATCGCCAGGAAGCAGTACCGGAAACTGCTGGATCATCACGTTCAGTTCATTGAAGAATCGGAAATTTCAGGTTACAACACCTATACCGATGCCGACGATCATTCCCTCGGGATCATTGTCTGCGGCATTGCCAGCAACTACCTCCGGGAAAATTACCCCGGAGGGAAAGTGCCTTACCCGGTCCTGAAGCTGGGGCAATACCCCATGCCAAGAGCCATGGTGGAACGCATGGCGTCGGAGTGCCGGGAGATCCTGGTCCTTGAGGATGGCTACCCGGTGATCGAGGAACTGCTGAAAGGCTACCTCGGCAAGGGCCCGAAGATCAGGGGCCGTCTCGACGGAACCGTGCCCCGCGATGGGGAGCTCAATCCCAATATCGTCGCCAGGGCACTCGGCCTGGAAGACACCTATGGACTCCCGATCCCCGAACTGGTTGTGGCGCGTCCTCCCGCCCTCTGCGCCGGCTGTCCGCACATCGATTCCTATAAAGCCCTCAACGAAGTCCTGGCCGATCTCCCCAAAGGACGGGTGTTTTCCGATATCGGATGCTATACCCTCGGCGCCCTGAAGCCTTACGAAGCCATCAACTCATGCGTCGACATGGGCGCTTCCATCACCATGGCCAAAGGGGCTGCGGATGCGGGATTAGTGCCTTCCGTCGCCGTCATCGGCGACTCCACCTTCAGCCATTCCGGCATTACCGGCCTGCTCGATGCGGTGAACAGCAAATCGCCGGTGACCGTGTTCATCCTAGATAACAGCACGACCGCCATGACGGGCGGACAGGATTCCGCAGCCTCCGGGCGCATTGAAGAGATCTGCAAAGGCGTGGGCGTTGAACCGGAACACATCAAGACCCTCCGGCCACTGAAAAAACACCATGAAGAAAATGTAGCGATCGTCCGCGAAGAACTGGCCTACCCGGGCGTATCGGTGATCATCCCGCGCCGGGAATGCATTGTGTCCATTGACAAGCGAATGAGAGACAAGTACAAATCGCGCAACACAAAACAGCAATGAAAAAAGATATCATCTTAGCGGGTGTGGGCGGACAGGGGATCCTGTCCATTGCAGCTGTGATCGGCTACGCCGCGCTCGACCAGGGGATGTACCTCAAACAATCGGAAGTCCACGGCATGAGCCAGCGGGGCGGCGATGTCATGTCCAACCTCCGCATCTCCCACGACGAGATCGCTTCCGACCTCATCCCGTTCGGGAAGGCCGATCTCATCATCTCCGTCGAACCCCTCGAATCCCTTCGTTACCTGCCCTATATCTCCAAAACCGGCTGGGTCATCACCAGCACAAAGCCGTTCGTCAATATTCCCAATTACCCGGATATGGACAAAGTGATGGAAGCCGTGTCGGCAGTCCCACACCACGTGGCTCTGGACGCCGATTCCATTGCCAAGGAGGTCGGTTCGGTCAAATCGGCCAACATCGTGATCCTGGGTGCCGCCTCCCCGTTCCTGGGCATGTCCTTCGAAAGCCTTCAAAAGGCCGTCCGTTTTATCTTCAGGAAAAAAGGGGAGGACGTGATCAGGCTGAACCTGGATGCGCTCCAGGCAGGGCTGGATATTGCAAATAAATACATAGGTTGATCTATTTGCGTACCGAAAACGCAATATGAAGCTGCTTCGCGAACGTACTTCCGCTTACCAGGAGCCCCAGAAAGTAGAAAAAATGGGGCTTTATCCGTTTTTCAGGGTGATCGAATCGGACCAGGACACGGTGGTCAGAATGAACGGTAAAGAGGTGATGATGTTCGGATCGAACAGTTACCTCGGCCTGACCACCCATCCGAGGATCAAAGCCGCTGCCGAAGCCGCCATCCGGAAATACGGCACAGGCTGTGCAGGATCCCGTTTCCTGAACGGCACACTCGATGTCCACATCGAGCTCGAAAACCGGCTTGCGTCATTCATCAGGAAAGAGGCCGCCCTGGTTTACAGCACCGGGTTCCAGGTCAACATCGGAGTGATCCCGACCATCACCCACCGCCATGATTATATCCTGATCGACGAACTCGATCACGCTTCAATCATCGAAGCCACGCGGCTCTCCTTCGCACGGGTTCTCAAGTTCCGGCATAACGACATGGATTCGCTGGAACAGATGTTACGGAAATGCAGCCCGGACCGGATGAAGCTTATCGTGGTGGACGGGGTATTCAGCATGGATGGGGACATCACCGATCTCCCGGGCGTAGTGAGGCTGGCGGAACAGTACAATGCCACGATCATGGTGGATGACGCCCATGCCATTGGGGTCATTGGGGACAAGGGAGCCGGAACGGCCTCCCATTACGGACTTACGGACCAGGTGGACCTGATCATGGGAACCTTTTCCAAATCGCTGGCAGCGCTGGGCGGATTTGTGGCCGGCGACAGTGATACCATCAATTTCATCAAGCACCACTCCCGGTCCCTGATCTTCTCGGCCAGCATCACGCCTGCTTCGGCAGCCACGGTGATCGCGGCCCTTGACCTGATGGCGGAGGAACCGGAACGGATCCATGCCCTGATGGATCTGACCCATTACACGATCGGCCGTTTCCGTGATGCGGGATTCGACACCGGGCGCACAGTGACCCCCATCATCCCGCTGTACATCCGGGATAACATGAAAACGCTCAAGCTGACCCGCCTTCTTCTCGACGACGGAATTTTCGTCAACCCTGTGGTTTCACCTGCCGTGAAAGCGGATTCCGCATTGATCCGCTTCTCACTGATGGCCACCCACACCCGCGACCAGGTAGATGTTGCGGTGGAAAAAATCACCAGGCTCTCCCGGATACTTGGGATCCTTTGAACCGCAAACCAACCTGACCCATGGAAATCGAGATCAAACAAGTCGTAACCAAAAAAGAACTGAAACGCTTCATCGATTTCCAGTACCGGCATTATAAAGGGAACCAATACTGGTGCCCGCAGGTCCGGACGGATGAGTGGAAATCGCTGGATAAACAAAAGAACCTGGCATTCGATTACTGCGAAGCGGAATACTGGCTGGCCTATCGCGGCAGGGAGATCGTTGGTCGGGTTGCCGGGATCATCAACTACAAGGCCAACAAACGCTGGAACGAAGACCTCGTCCGCTTTGGATGGATCGAATTTATCGACGACGACGCAGTCAGCCGGAAGCTGATCGAAACCGTTGAAACATGGGGACGTTCCAAAGGGATGACCGGCATCCACGGGCCCCTGGGATTTACAGATATGGACAATGAAGGCATGCTGATCGAAGGGTTCGCCGAGCTGGCCATCCTGACCGGGATCTACAATTACCCGTATTACGTTGATCACATGCAACGGCTTGGCTTTATCAAAGCGGCCGACTGGGTCCAGCATGAATTCTCCATCCCTGACCAGGTTCCCGAAAAGGTAAGCAGGGCTGCCGAGTTGGTCCGGACGAGGTACAACATCAGACCCCTGAACGCAACCCATGCCAAGGACTTGAGGCCTTACGCCCGTAAGATGTTCACGATGCTGAACGACGCCTTCGACATCCTCTACGGCTTTGCAGCGATCAGCGAAGCGCAGATGGACGCTTACACCGATCAGTATTTCGGTTTTATCCGGCCTGAATTCGTATGTATCCTGCTTGATCCCGAGGACCAGGTGGTCGGTTTTGGAATTTCCATGCCCAACCTGACCAAAGCCCTCCAAAAATGCAACGGCCGGCTCTTCCCGTTCGGCTTCATTCATATTTTACGGGCCATCCGCAAGAATGACACCGTGGACATGTACCTCGTCGGCGTCAGGCCTGACTATCATGGGAAAGGCGTTGCGGCCCTGATATTCGAACAGCTCCACCGGGCTTATCTCAAATATGGCGTCAAACGCACCATATCGAGCAACCAGCTGGAAGAGAATGCCAAGGCCCTTACCATCTGGAAGAATTATGACCACCGGCTCCACAGCCGGAGAAGGTGCTGGATCAAGCATTTCGATCATTGATGTCATGCCTTCCGTTCTGATCACCGGGGCGAGCGGGTTCATCGGCAGTTTCCTTACTACGGAAGGGCTGACCCGCGGGTACGAGGTTTTTGTCGCCATCAGACAGTCAAGCAGCAGGGAATACCTCCAGGATCCCCGGATCCGGTTCCTGGAGTTTAACACGTCAGGCCCCGATGCCGTAAGGCAATCGGTTGCCGCCTGGAAAGCTTCAGGGCTGAGGTTCGACTATGTGATCCATAATGCGGGTGTGACCAAAGCCAGGAAGAAAGGCGATTTTGAACGGATCAACCGCGACCTGACCATCCATTTTATCAATGCCCTGAAAGAGGAAACACTGGTTCCGGGCAAACTGCTTTACATGAGCAGCCTGGCCGCCTGGGGCCCCGGAGATTCGCGAACCATGCAGCCCGTCCGGCTGACTGATCCTCCAAGGCCTGCGGGAAGTTATGGTAAAAGCAAGCTGGCAGCAGAAAGATTCCTGGTTGAGGAATCGGGCATTCCGTATGTGATCCTTCGTCCGACCGGCGTTTACGGACCCCGGGAACAGGATTACTTCACTCTCTATCAGTCGATCCGCAAAGGAATTGAACCTTACCTTGGCAGCAGCGCCCAGGCACTCACGTTCATCTACGTGAAAGACCTGGTCCGGGCTGCCTTCGACCTACTTGCTTCAGGGCTGTCTGAAAAAGCCTATTTTATCAGCGACGGAAATGTATATACAGCCGGTGAATTCGCTGCGATGGTGAAATCCATTCTTGGGAGGAAGACCATCCGGATCGTATTTCCGCTCTGGCTGGTCAAAGTCTTGTCGGGCTTACTTGAGGATCTGTTCGCGATCGGGGGCGGTACGCCGGTACTGAACAGGGACAAATATGATATCCTTAGCAGCATGAATTGGACGTGTGATCCGGAGCCGTTGTTCAACGACCTTGCGTTCACACCTGAATACGATCTGCAAAAAGGGCTGGAAGAAACGATCGGCTATTGCCGGCAGCACGGACTTCTGTAAACAAAAAAGGCCGCCCGAAAGGCGGCCTTTTTTACTAACCAAAACAAATTACTCCTTAGGAGTATATTCTTCTTCCATGATGCGGGGCAGACCGTTCGTGCCTAAATAGAAATAATAGAGGTAGAACTTTCCGGTTGCCGGATCATAGTAGGAAGGAGTTCCGATAGTCATTTGGATGTCATAGGCGTTTCCTTCTCCTGATGTAACGACGCAGGAGTTGTCAACGGGATTTACGGTGATGATCGTCGGATAGTCAGGACCAAGGTCGCCGGTTGTCGAGGTGACCTGATAGGCACTGATGGCCGTCAGGTATTTATCCTCGTCGATGGCCCGCGGGCCTGCCGTCGGGTGGATGAATGTGCCGGTCACATGATAGAGGCCGGCATAGATATTGGCTACGCCGATGGTCGTGGTGTTCCTGGAGCAGTTAACCACTTCGCGGCCATCAGCCAGAACGGCATGGTATATCAGGTTCCAGGAGCTGCCGATCGAAAGCAGGGTTTCATCATCGGGCAGTGGATTGCCATTGATCAGGATACCATTCTTCAGGTCAGCATAATTGACTGAAAAGACAACAGTGGATCCGTTCACGGGAACCTCTTTCATGAGAGCTTCAGGTGAAGTGACGCCATCAGCTGATGAAAAGAACGAGTTGTACACCTTGATGGTATTGATCGCAGGTCCGGCAGGGATGTCAAGAGTAATCTCGACCTGGGGTGTGTTGGCCAGTTTGTACGCGACGTTTGATGTCACGGGCACGATCAGCCCTCCGGTTTTTGCATCCGCAGTGACAAGGTCCTCGTTTTTATTGCATGAGGCTGTCATCAGCAGAAGTAAACCGAGTAGCAGGGGCCAACTTGAAATGCTTATGATTTTTTTCATGGATTTATAATTTTTAGTTTTTGATCATTTGTACCAGCATAGTCTAATTGACGTCCCACCATACCTTGGTGTTCAGATCATCTGCGCCGCCAAGTAACCCTAATCCGCCTTGAAGTGCAGTGGGGTTGGTAGCATATTCGTCAGAAGGATAAGGTACGCGTACGGGAACTTTCGCCTGGTTCTGGCTGGCCGGTGGAGCGACGATATCGTTCGGGTAACCGGTCCTGCGCCAGTCAAACCATGCCTGGAGGCCCTGGTCAAACTGGGCAATGTACCGTTCATCGCCGATCTTCTGAAGAGCGACTTCGGTGGTGATGGCCGCTGCATCGAAATAGGCAGGTGCAGCCGGATCGGTGATATGCCAGTTCAGTTCGTCGGCCACCGTGTAACCGGAATCGATGGCAAGACCGCCGTATGCACCGCCCCAGTTATCGGTAAATATGGTCTGGAGCCAGTCACTGTATTGGTCGAAGGATGCGGTCACTCCGGCATCATAGTATTCCTTGGCTTTGATCATGCCACCGGGGATATACCCTTTAACTGCAGCTTCAGCCAGGTAGAAGTTCTGTTCGGCAAAAACCAGCAGTTGTCCGGGCGCGGTTGCCTGCACGAAGTAGTCACCCATCTTTGAGGTGTTGGCCAGGCCGTTGCCGTTAAATGCCAGCGCGTCAGCCGAAGTCAGCCCGTTGGGCATGCCAACGAATTCATCAGTGCCCGCAGTCGGATTGGCAAACACCATCACCCGGTAGTCACCATAGTTGTTGATCATCATA
>DAIRDK010000050.1:0-14224 GCA_036796175.1 Bacteroidales bacterium
GGCGGGTCACGGACCCGCCCCGGAGACAGTAAGGGCGGGTCACGGACCCGCCCCGGAGACAGTAAGGGCGGGTCACGGACCCGCCCCGACAAGAGTAACCCTTAACATTAGATAGTACAATGAGAATCTACCTCCTCTCTGTCCTCTTACTCGCCGCCACACTCTCTATCGCCGGCGGCAAACATGAGATCGTCGTCGCTTCGCCTGACGGTTACACCCAAGCGGTCCTCTCGGTCACCGACCGGCTCCGGTTCTCGGTCATGCACAAGGATACGGTCATGATTCCGCCGTCGGTCATCGGTCTCACGGTAAACGGTCAGGCCCTGGAGGCTGCGGCCTCGATCGGGAAAGTGGTTCGCCGGGAAGTGCGCGATACGCTTGTGCCGGTCGTACCGTCATACAATAACAGGATCCCCGACCGGTACAATGAGGCCGATATCCGGCTGGGTGACGCGTTCGGCGTGATCATCCGGGTTTATGACGATGGTGCGGCTTACCGGTTCTACACGCGGTTTAAAGGGGAGATCACGGTCGACCACGAGATGTTGCAACTCTCGGCCGAGGTTACGGACTCGATCTGGTTTCCCGAAGAGACCTCGTTCCTGACCCACCAGGAGAGGCTTTACCATTACCTGCCGGTGGACGCCATAGCTCCGGGCCATTTCTGCAGTCTGCCTGCCGTGCTGGTGAAACGGTGCGGATGGAAAGTGGCGGTGACCGAGGCGGACATCGAGGATTACCCGGGCATGTACCTTTCCGGCACTGCCGATACCCTGTTGAACGGCATCCTCCCCAGGTATCCGTTGGAGGAGGAGCAGACCCGCGACCGCACGATCATCGTCTCGAAGGCGGCGGATTTCATCGCCCGGACCATTGGAACGCGATCCTTTCCCTGGCGGGTGTTCGGGATTGCCGAAAACGACTGTGACCTGGTCGGCAAAGAGATGATCTACCGGCTCGGGCCCGCCTTGCGGCTGAAGGAGACCTCCTGGATCCGGCCGGGGAAGGTGGCCTGGGACTGGTGGAACGCGCTGAACATTTCGGGCGTGGATTTCCGGGCAGGAGTGAACACCGACACGTACAAGTATTATATCGACTTCGCTTCCAGATACAATATAGAATACATCATCCTGGACGAAGGCTGGTCAGACCCTTCCGACCTCTTCAAGATCAAGCCGGAAATGGATATGGACGAGATCTTCAGGTATGCAAAGGAGAAGCATGTGGGCGTGATCCCCTGGGTTGTATGGTGTACCCTGGACCGCCAGCTGGACAGTGCCCTGAACCAGTTCGAACGGTGGGGCGCGGCCGGCATCAAGGTCGATTTCATGCAGCGCGACGACCAGAAAATGGTGAACTTTTACTGGAAGATCGCCGAACGCTGCGCCGGGCATCACCTGCTGGTCGATTTCCACGGAAGTTACAAACCCGACGGCCTCCGGCGGGCCTACCCCAATGTGCTGACCCGTGAAGGGGTCAAAGGCCTGGAGAACACCAAATGGTCGGAAGATGTCACCCCGTCACACTGCACGGTGCTTCCGTTTATCCGCATGTACGCCGGCCCCATGGATTTCACCCCGGGCGCGATGATCAACCAGGGCCGTTATGTCTTCAAAGCCAACTGGTTCATGCCGGCGAGCATGGGGACCCGCTGCCAGCAGCTGGCCATGTATGTGATCTACGACAGCCCCTTGCAGATGCTGGCCGACAGCCCGACGCATTATCTGAAAGAACCGGAAGCGATGCAGTTCCTTTCGGTGGTGCCGGTGACCTGGGACAGGACCGTTGTCCTCGAAGGCCGGATCGGCAGGTTCATCACCATGGCAAAACAAAAAGGAGATACCTGGTATGTCGGAGGGATGAACGACTGGAGCGAACGGGTGATCACCCTGAACTTTGAGTTCCTCGGGGAGGGAGAATATGAACTCCGGTTATACAGCGACGGCATCAATGCCGACCGTGACGGCACCGACTGCCGCACGGAGGATATCCGCGTGCACAGGGGGATGACCCTGAATGAACCTATGGCGCCTGGAGGAGGGTTTGCGGGTATCCTGAAGCCCCAACATATTATTAAGAATTAGACTGAATCTAATTTATGTAATTTTCCCATATATGCACTTTTTTGACTATAATTTTTATATTTGAGCATCAATTTTCCTCCGATGGAACAGAACGAAGAGAACAAGGACAAGCAATCAAGGCGTAAGTTCATCAGGGACATCGGGTTGATCGCTGGCGGAGCCATGGCAGGCGGAGCGGCGATCTACTCGGGGTTCGACTTTGAGGGCCGCAAGCCGGAATACGGTGAACGGATGAAGCTGCTCACCCCCGACGGCAAGCTGGTGGAGGTGGATACAGCCTATCTCGCCGAAGCCGAACAACATGTTCCCGAGATGTTGCAGGTACGCGGAAGAGAAGGATTAACAGGCCATAAATGGGTTTGGGTGGTGGATCTCTCCAAATGCCGCAATGCGAGAAAATGCATTGCTGCCTGCCAGGGTGCGCATCAACTCAGGCCTGAACAGTACCACCTGAATACCCTCCAGATGCAGGACAGCCCAAACACGGCTCCCTACCACATGCCAAAGCCCTGTCAGCATTGCGATAACCCGCCCTGCGTCTCGGTTTGCCCGGTGGATGCCACGTACAAACGGCCCGACGGCCCGGTGCTGATCGACAACGAGCGTTGCATCGGCTGCCGCTTCTGCATCGCCGCGTGCCCTTATTCGGCCCGGATTTTCCACTGGTTTGAGCCAAAAGATGCCGAAAAGCACAAGGGAGAGCATTACAACGTGGAACTCAACGTCCCCCAAAAGAGGGGAACAGTCACAAAGTGCCTGATGAGTTCCGATCGTCTTCGTGAAGGAATGCTCCCGTATTGCGTCTCCGCCTGTCCGAACGGGGTTTACTATTTTGGCGACGAGATGGAAGATGCGGTCACCAACGGAACCACGAAGGAGACCGTGCGCCTGAGCCAGCTGCTGAAAGACAATGCAGCTTACCAGCTGATGCCGGAGCTGGGAACCCGGCCTCGTGTTTACTATCTACCTCCGAAGAACAGGCTGTTCCCGTTCGAAGAAGGTTTACAGGAAGAAAATCAAGGATAACAACACTGCCTATGGATAACCGATACGAGCAGATCGAATCCGATCTTTTCCGCACCGTCAGGATCAACAAGGGGTTCATCCTCTGGATGGGATTCCTGATCGTCGCCCTGGCCGTTTGTCTCTACGCCTATTCCATCCAGTTGAGGACCGGGCTGGGTGTGACCGGCCTGCGGGACTACATCTCCTGGGGGATGTATATTGCCAACTTCGTCTTCTTCGTGGCCTCTTCGCTCATCGGAATGCTGATGAGCGCGGTGCTCGGGCTGATCGGAATCAAATGGATGAAGCCCCTGACCCGCATTGCCGAGGTCATCGCACTGGCCTTCGCCGCAGTGGCCGGGCTGGTGATCATCTCCGACATGGGGCGCCCCGAAAGGCTCCCATATGTCTTCATTTACGGCCGTTTCCAGTCCCCCATCCTGTGGGACGTTACCGTGGTCACGACCTACGTGCTGATCAGCGCCCTGCTGGTCTACCTGCCGCTGATCCCCGACCTGGCCATCGGCGCGCGACGGCTGGATAAGCCCAAGTGGTTACGCAGCGCTTACGACATCATGGCCGTGAACTGGAAAGGAACGCCGGGACAGTACCAGATCCTCCATCATTCAGTCAAAGTCCTCCTGGTCCTGATCGTGCCCGTAGCCCTGGCGATCCATACGGTCACCTCATGGCTCTTCGCCTCCACGGCCCGTGCCGGCTGGAACAGCACGATCTTCGGACCCTACTTCGTTTCGGGGGCCTTCGTGGCGGGCCTGGCTTCCGTCATCATTGCCATGTATTTCTTCAGAAAGAATTACAAACTTGAGAAGTATATCACGCTCGACCATTTCGACAAAGTAGGCAAACTGCTGGTCCTGATCTGCCTTGTGTATCTTTACTTCAATCTTAATGAATTCCTGGTTCCGGCGTATAAAATGGAACGGGCCGACCTGATCCACCTGGAAGATCTCTTCATTGGCGAAAATGCAGGTATTTTCTGGTTTGCGCAGACATTCGGGCTGCTGCTCCCGATCCTCCTGCTGCTCTTCAAGGCCATGCGGAAACCGTTACCCATGCTGATCATCGCCATCCTGTTGTTTGTCGCTTCCTGGGTGAAACGCTACATCATCGTGGTTCCGACCCAGGAGCACCCGTTCCTGCCCATCCAGCATGTACCCGGAGACTTCCTGGTGTATAAGCCGACCCTGATCGAGTTCGGGATCACGATGGCCTCATTCATCCTGGTGCTGCTGATCATCACGGTCCTGTCGAAGCTCTTCCCGGTGATACCGGTGTGGGAGATGAAAGAAGAAGCCGGTTCTAACGAATAAACGATGCACGCTATGAAGAACGTCAGAATGACAGGAATCACAGGCATGGCAATGATCGTCATGCTTCTCTTCCCGGCCATCCGGTTGCTGGCTCAGCAGCCATGGGTCGTTCCTGAGGAACAGAAAGGGGAATTGGCGACCTTCAAATTTACCGGGGAGGTGGTGGCGAAGGGTGCCGCACTGTTCGCGAAGAACTGCCAGTCGTGCCACGGACAGCCTGGCAAAGCCAACTGGGTGAAACTTGTTCCGGAACCGGGAGACCCTGCATCGGACAAGTTCCGCAAGGATACCGACGGCGAGCTGTTTTATAAGATCAGCACCGGCCGCGGGCAGATGCCCCAGTTCCGCAACATCCTCAGCGAAGAGGAACGGTGGGACGTGATCGCCTATCTGCGCAGTTTCCACCCGGGCTATGTGCAGCCGGATCCCGACCAGGCCAAAGCCCGTGCCAAAGGAGGCCGGGCCGCCATCACGATGAAACTGGATACTGCATCCGGGAAACTGTCCTTCCTGGTGACCAGTACAAAGGATAAAGTCACCAATCCGGCGGCCAACGCCCGGATCCAGGTGTTCGTTAACCGCTATTTCGGGCACATGCAGGTCGGCGAGACCCGGACCAACGATAAAGGACGTGCTGTTTTTGAGTTTCCGAAAGAGATACCGGGCGATTCACTCGGCATGCTGGTTGTGCAGGCACGGCTGGATGAGAACAGCGGGTACGGCTATGCCGAGAAAACCGATTCACTGAAGGTAGGCAAACCGGTGCATTGGGTGAGCCTCACAGAACAGCGGGCCATGTGGAACGTCAGGTCAAAGGCTCCGGTGTGGATCATCCTGTCCTATTCGCTGGTATTGATCGGCGTTTTACTGACGCTGGTTTACATCCTGTTCCAGGTCCGCAAGATCCATCACACCGGGCGGGCCATGGATATCCCGGATGACCCGATGATGTCATGAACAATCTGAAATACCCATGAAAAAGATCTTACTGATTACCGGACTCCTGGCACTCCTCGCAACACCCTGCAAGGTAAGCAGCCAGGTATATGATTCCAAGGATCCCGAGATCGGGGTCGTTGAACATCTTGGAGACACGATCCCGCTTGACCTTGTATTCAACAATGAGAAAGGGGAAAATGTCTCCCTCCGCGAAATCATCAACAAGCCGACTATCTTAACCCTGGTCTATTTCGATTGCCCCGGACTGTGCAGCCCGATACTCGACGGAGTGTCTGAGGTGATCGAAAAAATGGACCTGGAGCTGGGCAAGGATTACCAGGTGCTGACGATCAGCTTCAATACCCAGGACACGCCTGAGCGGGCAGTGGAAAAGAAGCAGAACTTCCTCCGCAAGCACAGCAGCGAGCACGCCAGCAACTGGATCTACCTGACCGGCGACAGTGCCAATATCGCACGGATTGTCGACGCGGTCGGCTTCAAGTACAAGAAAGCAGGCAACGACTGGATCCACGCGGCGGTGATCACGATCCTGAGCCCGAACGGGTTGATCACAAGGTATCTGTACGGAACCTCATTCCTTCCGTTCGACGTAAAAATGGCGATCGTGGAAGCGCAGAAAGGGATTCCGCGGCCCACGATCAACCGTCTGCTGGAATTCTGTTACAATTACGATCCTTCGGGCCGCAGGTATGTATTGGACGTTACGAAAGTCAGCGCGACCATCATCCTCTTCATCGTGCTGATCATCCTGTTAACCATGGTGTTTAAAAGAAGAGCAAAGAAAGGGAATCCAACGAATGACAAACAACAATAAACGGAACTGAGCACATGACCAACGAACAGCAACCGTATAAGAGCTTCCTGGAGCCCCAGGGAAAACGAACAGGGCTCCTGGACTGGCTTACTTCCACCGATCATAAGCGGATCGGGCTGATGTACATGTACACCATTCTCACGTTTTTTTTCGTGGGGGTCGTGCTGGGCCTGACCATGAGGGTGGAACTCTTCCGGCCGGGTGAGACCATTATGGGACCTCAAGCCTACAACGGGGTTTTCACTCTTCATGGCATCATCATGATCTTCATGGTGGTCATCCCCGGGCTTTCCGCCATTTTCGGGAATATCCTCATGCCGATCATGATCGGTGCCGAGGACGTGGCTTTTCCGAAACTCAACCTGATGTCCTGGTACATCTTCGTAATCGGAGCTATTTTGGCCGTCTTATCCCAATTCACTGGTGACGGTCCCCCGGATACCGGCTGGACCTTTTACGCTCCATATAGCACGCAGACTCACACCAATGTGATCTTTGCGCTCTTTGCCGCATTCATCCTGGGCTTCTCGTCCATCCTGACCGGTCTCAATTTTATCGTAACGATACATCGGTTGCGGGCTCCCGGCATGACCTTTTTCAAGATGCCGCTCTTCCCCTGGGCGTTGTATGCCACGGCCTGGATCCAGTTGCTGGCCACCCCGATCATTGCTATTACCCTGTTGATGGTGGTCGCTGAAAGGCTTTTCAGGATCGGCTTCTTCGATCCGACCCTGGGTGGCGACCCGATCCTCTTCCAGCATCTGTTCTGGATCTATTCGCACCCGGTGGTCTATGTGATGATCCTTCCGGCCATGGGTGCCGTCACCGAGATCATACCCACATTCTGCCAGCGGAAAGTCTTCGGTTACAAAGCCATCGCATTCTCCAGCCTCGCCATTGCCGGGGTGGGTTACCTGGTTTGGGGGCACCACATGTATACCTCGGGCATGAGTTTCACCGCGCGCTGGATATTTTCACTGCTGACCTTCCTGGTGGCCGTGCCCAGCGCCATCAAGGTCTTCAACTGGGTGGCCACGATGTACAAAGGATCCATCGATGTCAAGTCGCCGTTCCTCTTCACCGTGGCGTTCATCTTTCTCTTCATGATCGGCGGGTTGACCGGGCTGGTGCAGGGTGCGCTCGCCACCGACGTGCACTTGCACGATACCGCATTCATCGTGGCGCATTTCCACTATATCATTTTCGGCGGAATGGGTTTCGCGTTCATGGCAGCTCTCCATTACTGGTACCCGAAGATCTACGGGAGAATGTACAATGAAAAGTTTGCCATTGTATACTGGTTCTTTGTCTTCATCGGCTTCAACCTGCTCTATTTCCCGCAGTTCGTCATCGGCGTGGAGGGGATGCCGAGACGCTATTTCGATTACCTTCCGCAGTTCACCCTGGGCGAACAGATCTCGACCATCGGGGGCTTCATCCTGGTCGCCGGGCTGGTCATGATGGTGATCAACCTTCGCCGCAGCCTGAAGACCGGCGCCAGGGCACCGATGAATCCCTGGGGCGGCAAAACACTCGAATGGACTATCCCTTCGCCGCCACCTGCACTGAATTTCACCGAGCCTCCCAAGGTGTCCAATGAACCCTATGATTTTGAATAACAAAACCGTGGACCTCATGACAGAAAGCTTAGAAAAACACGAGCACCGGGACGACACGGCCGCCAAAATGGGCATGTGGCTGTTCATCTTTACGGAGATCCTGCTGTTCGGCGGACTCTTCCTGGTCTATACCGTTTACCGGTACATGTACCCGCAGGACTTTCACTATGCCGCCATGCAGCTGAATGTCGCATTCGGGGCGACCAATACGGTGATCCTGCTGGTCTCCAGCATGACGGTCGCCATGTCGATCACAGCCATCCAGAAAGGGAACATCAAACTGTGCATGCTCCTGATCGCGGTCACCATCTTCCTGGCCCTTTTCTTCCTGGTCAATAAATATTTCGAATGGGGCCACAAGTTCGAGTTTCATATCTACCCGGGCTCAGAGACCCTGCTGGGCTTCAAGCGCGGAGTGATCCTCTTTTTCGGACTCTATTTCTTCATGACTGGGCTCCATGCCTTTCATGTCATAGTCGGCATGGGACTGCTCAGCGTAATTTTCTTCCGGGTGAAAGCTGGCAAGGTCAGGCCTGACAAGTTCATGCTCCTCGAAAACGGGGGCCTTTACTGGCATCTGGTCGACCTGATCTGGATCTTCCTGTTCCCGTTGCTGTACCTGATTACCTGAATCAAAGATCAAAAATCAACAACTCATCAATTCAATAACTCATCAAATATATGACCCACGAAACCCCGCATCATATCACGCCTTACAGTACGTATGCCAAGGTTCTGGTCACCTTGCTGGCGTTCACGTTCCTGACGGTCTTTGTCGCCCACTTCCACCTGGGGGCGCTCTCGGTGGCGGTCCCCATGCTGATCGCCTGCATCAAGGCTGCCCTGGTTCTGTTCATTTTCATGCACCTGCGGTTTGACCACCTGATCTTCAAGATCATGGTTACAGGAGTGATCATCCTCTTTGCGATATTCATCATACTCACCTTCGCGGATTACTGGTTCAGATAGTAGTTTAGGATAAAAGGAAAAAGAAACATGTATTCGATCGTCAAAAACCAATATGCAACCAACCTCGGTGAAGGGGTCGACCTCGCATTCTATGTCATCCTGGGGATCTCCGTCCTGTTCCTCATCGGCATCACGATCACCATGGTTTGGTTCGTGGTCAGGTACCGCCGTTCTAAACACCCGAAAGCGGTGCAGATCCATGAGCACCCGTGGCTGGAGATCACCTGGCTGGTCATCCCGACCGCCATTGTGCTGGTGATGTTCTATTACGGCTATATCGCTTACCTGCCTCAGCGCGAGGCGCCGAAGGATGCCATGATCGTGAAGGTCATCGCGAAAATGTGGTCATGGGAGTTTGAATACCCGGGAGGGAAAACATCAAATGTGCTGACCCTCCCCATGGGCAAACCGGTCCAGTTGAAGATGACCTCGGTGGATGTCATTCACAGTTTCTATGTGCCGGCATTCCGCATCAAGGAAGATGTCGTCCCGGGAGACACCACCATGATGTGGTTCATCCCGCAACGCGAAGGGATCTATGAGATCCTGTGCGCGGAGTATTGCGGGCTGCGCCACTCTTACATGGAGGCGAAAGCGAAGATCGTCAGTCCGGAAGCCTATGCCCTCTGGCTTGCCGGGCTTCCCGTGAAGGCCGCTACGGAACCCGAAGGACTGACGATCCTCAAGAAGAATGCCTGCACGGGCTGTCATTCGCTCGATGGGACCAAACTGGTTGGTCCTACGTTCAAAGGACTTTTCGGAAGACCGGTGACGGTGATCGAGGACAGTAAGGAAGTTACGCTGACAGCCGACTCGACTTACATCCTCACTTCGATCCTGGATCCCAACAAGCAAGTGGTGAAGGGCTTTCCGCCGGGACTGATGAAAACGTACAAAGGGATCATTAAGGAGGAGGATATGGTCAAGATCTTCCAGTACCTGAAGACGATGGATGCCAAGTAAGTTCACTCTGATCAAGCCCGTTCTTTCGCTGGCGATCGCATTCAGTGCGGCCGCCGGCTTTGTTTTTTACACCCACGATTTCCGGGCGGCACTGGCGGCCTGCATGGCCGGAGTGTTTCTCCTTTCTGCAGGGGCCTCAGCCCTGAACCAGTTCCAGGAACGGGAAGCGGATGCGTTGATGGAAAGGACCCGCAACCGGCCGATCCCTTCCGGTTCCCTGCAGGCATCTTCGGCGGTGGCGATCGCGGTCCTGCTCGCCGCGGCAGGAACCCTCCTGCTCCTGCTCTTTACGGGCTGGTTGCCGGCCCTGCTCGGGTTTGGAAATCTCATTTGGTACAACGGCGTCTATACACCCATGAAGCGACGGAGTCATTTCGCCGTCCTGGCCGGCGCACTGAACGGCGCCGTTCCGCCGGTGATCGGGTGGACCGCTGCAGGCGGGGCGCTGACCGACCCTGAGATCCTGTTCCTGGCTTTCTTTATTTACACCTGGCAGATCCCGCACTTCTGGCTGTTGCTGATGATGCACGGCGACGATTACCGCAAAGCCGGATTCAAAACCGTGAACGAACGCATCTCTCCCGTGCTGCAGCCGGTGTTCATTATGGCCTGGATCCTGGCCACGGCAGTCAGCACGCTTTTCCTGCCCTTCTTCGGCATTATCAGGTCGAAGCCCATGGTCATGGTGATCATTACCGCGGTGGTTCTGATGGTGGCAGTCATGGCGGTCTTCCTGTTCCGGAGGGGATCGGAACAAAACTACCGGCGGGCGTTCATCATCTTCAACATCTTCATGCTGCTTACCTTCCTGCTGGTGATCGCCGATCAGTTCGCCTGAGGACGACGGTACATCTTCTGCATCGTTCCTGCGACGATCTTCAGCGATACGTTCTTCGGAAGGATCCTGGTGAGTAAGAAATACGAAAAGCGGTTCGACCAGCCCGGTGTGATCACCGGCTTCCGGCCCAGGTTGCGGATCGCAAACGCGACCACCGCCTCAGGTTCCATGATGGAGGGTTTGAAGGTGCCGAAAACCGGCGAACTTTCCCAGAACTTTGGTGTTGATACGATCCCTGCCGTGCATGCGGTAATCCCGATGCCCAGCGGCTTCAGTTCGTAGAACAGCGATTCGGCCAGCTTGATGTTGAACGCTTTGGTTGCGGCGTAAGGCGCTACCAGGGGCGGGGCGACCACGCCGGAGAGCGAAGACATCAGCAGGATGCCGCCAGGCTTCTGCTCAGCCTGCAGCTGCGAGGCAAACGCATGAACGAGGTGAATGACGTTCCTGGCATTCACATTCACAAAGTGGTCGAGCACCTCATGGGAATGTTCCAGGAAGGGCCTCACGTGGCTGTAAGCCGCATTCCAGACCAGCAGGCGGCAGTCGTGTTCGAGGATCTTTTCCATGCATCGCTGCCAGGCGTTCTCTTCCGAAAGATCGATGACCAGGGAATCGGTTTTCATCCTGTACTTCTTCTCCAGCTCAGGAGCCAGTTTTTCCAACTCCGGGGCTTTGATGTCAGCCATTACGAGATTCATGCCTGCCGCGGCAAGGACGGTGCTGAAGGCTTCGCCAAGCCCTTCGGCGGCACCGGCGATGAAGGCCCACTCCCCTCTTGTGACAAGTCCCTGTCGCATGTTTTTTTTATCTTTGGAAACGCAAAGGTCACAAAGTTTTTAAAGAGGGCACAGAGAAAATTGTGCCTTCGTGCCTTTGTGGTTAAGTAAACCCATGAAACAAATTCTCTTCTTTGCATTAAGGATCATTGGTTTCTTCAGAAAGCTGTCGCTCACGCTCAGGGGTAAGACTGAAGCTGACATCCATGCACGGCGTATCGTCACCGGCAAAGCCTGGGAGGAGTTCTGCGACCGGCTGAAGCTGGCCGGGAACAGCCTGAAATTTCCCGGCGCTCCGCAGGATCCGTTCCAGCAGGCGGAAGGGATCCGCTACCTGACCCGGCTGACCCGGGCAGGACTTGAAGCCTTCGTCGAATACAGCGATCCCGCGTTTCCCGTATTGAGGAGGATGGTGCATGAGACCGTGAAGATGGGGGCCGACAACCCCGACAACTACTATTTCAACGCCCAGATCAGCGGGAAATACGAGTACCGGCTCACCGGGAAGCGGAATACCATCCACTACCTCGGATTTTTCACCCAGAACGGCAACTACGGCACCACCGGGGGACTGGCTCCTTGCGGGCAACTGGAGCACACCGATCTGAAACTCCGTCCTGACGGCAGTTTCGAGATCATCCTGAGCAAAACCCCGAAAGGGGAGAATTGGCTGAAGATCGAAGAGGAGACCGGGCTTGTGATGGTCAGACAGACCTTTCTCGACCGAATGGCTGAAGTGCCGGCAGAGATACACATTGAGAATCTCAACGGACGAACCGCTCCCGATCCGGTCACGCCGGAACAGGTCGACGGCGGATTGCAGACGGCGGCCCTGTTCGTCGGCGGCGCTTCGCTGCTGTTCGCCAAATGGGCCAACGGGTTTCAGAAACATACCAACAAACTGCCCCTGTTCGATCCGGAAACGTCGAATGCGGCAGGCGGCGACAAGCACATCATTTATTATCACAGCCACTGGAAACTGGCGGAGGATGAGAGCCTGGTGATCGAAGTGAAGCCGCCCGCGTGCGACTCCTGGAACTTCCAGCTGAACAACTACTGGATGGAGTCGCTCGATTACCGGTACTTCACCGTATGCATCAACAAGGCTTCAGCGAAGTACGAACCCGACGGCCGAGTGAAAGTAGTGGTCGCTCACAACGATCCCGGTGTCCCGAACTGGATCGATACCTGCGGCCACACCGAAGGGACGATGTGCTGGCGGTGGTACCGGCTTAAACCCGGGGCTTTGCCAGTAGAACCCAAAACAAGTATTAACCACGAAGGCACAAAGACACGATTATAGTGCCTTCGTGTCTTTGTGGTAAAAAAAGCATACATGATCATCACCTCGAAAGACTTCGACAAACAACCCCTCTGGTTCTCATTGCTGAACAAGACCTGGAGGGGCACCTACTTTCTCGGCACCAAAGTCGCACTCGACAAGGACGGGCTCATCAAAGCCGCCCGAAAGGCTACTAAACTACATGACCTGGGCAGTGGGTTCAACGACGAATCCCTCGACCGGCTGCTCTGGTCGTGCAACCATGAAGCACGCCTGCATCCCGTCGGCCGCTTCATCACCCGTGAGCGTCTGAAGAGCCTTCTCGCCATCCGTCTCCGCGCCGAGCACTATTTTAAAAAATACCCGGAGATCCTGGAACAGCCTCTCTATCCCGCCTGGGTGATCATCGGCCTCCAGCGCACCGGTACAACGAAGCTGCAGCGCCTCCTCGCCGCCGATCCCGACCACCGGGTGTTGCCGAGCTGGGAAGTGATTAATCCAGTGCCACTGGCCCCACCCCCCAACCCCCTGCCCAATTGGGGAGGGGGCGAAGGGGGAGGGGCTGATCCACGCCGTCTCAAAATTGCTAAAACTTCTGCCAAAGCCTTGAAACTCATGTCCCCCGGCTTTTACGCCATCCACCCGATCGAGGTGGATCAGCCGGAGGAGGATATCCTCTTGCTCGATGTAAGCTTCATGAGCACCACGGCCGAGGCGATGATGCATGTGCCGTCGTATGCGCAGTGGCTTGAACAAACGGACCAGTCGCCGGCTTACGAATATTACGTGAAGATGCTGAAACTGCTCCAGTGGTTCCGCCCGGCCCGGCGATGGGTACTGAAGACCCCGCACCACCAGGAGTTCCTGGACCTGATCGAAAAGCACTTCAACGAAGTCCATTTCTTATGGCCACATCGATCGATCTATGAATCTGTCCCGTCGTTTCTGAGCATGGTTTCGTTCAACCGGATGGTCTTCAGCAACGAGGTAGATCCTCATGAAGTAGGGGAGCACTGGGTGCGCAAGACCGGCTACATGCTGGAGAAGGCCCTGGAGTTCCGCAAGCAGCCCGGCAAGGAGAAGCTGTTTGTCGACCTGTATTACAAAGATCTGGTTCAGCACCCGATCCGGGAACTGAAGCGGCTGTACTCGCTCAACGGCGGACTTCCCCCTGCCCTCGAAGCGCATTTCCGCCGGGCCGAGCGTGAAAACCCGCACCGCAAATACGGAACACACGTCTATTCGATCGCCGACTTCGGAATGCACAGGAAAGACATCGACCATCACACGCAGCACTACCAGGAATTCATCAAACAATTACATGGAAAAGAAGAAGAACAAGTATAAGAATCCTGTTTCCTCCACCCTCGAAGGAATCCGCGCGCAATTCGTAAAGGAGCCGCCTGCCGGCATACTGAAAGAGACTGACCGACTCGACGGTAAAACGGTTTTGGTCGACGGCGCCAGTTCCGGCCTCGGGCTGGCCATCGCGACCGAAGTCGCCCGCCGGGGTGCGAAGGTCATCATGGCCTGCCGCAGCGGGATACCCGAAAACGGGGAACTGGTGAAAAAGCGAAGCG
>DAIRDK010000051.1:0-14003 GCA_036796175.1 Bacteroidales bacterium
AAAAAGAGATTTCCGTTGCCTGTCCTGATTCCGGGCTACTGGCCGATGTATCCTACCGCAGAGGGAATATCTCACTGTTAACGGATGATCCTGAAACGGCTTTGATATTGTACCGGAATGCCAGGAAGCTGGCCGTGTCACCGGGACAGCTTTCAAGGATCGACCAGAACACGGGAGCAGCCTGGTTTGCCATGAATGACTACGGGAAAGCCAGGCGGTATTTCACACACGCCCTTGCCGAGCTGCAGTCGACGGGGATAACTGCCCCACGCAGGCAGCTCGATCTGTATGAAAACCTGGGATCCGTGTGTTATGAGGAGGGAAACCTGGAAGCAGCAGCAGGATGGTGGGACCTGTCGCTTGCTTGTGCTGCGAACTATTTCCCGTCAGATACGATGATCCGGTCGAAACTGATCCATAGTGCCGGGTTAGTCCTGTTCAGCCTGAGGAGGTGGGATTCGGCTGCCGCGCTGTTCCGGATCGCGGCGGAATTGAATCCAAACAGACAGGATCCTTGGCATCCGTTCACGGCCCTGGTCATCAGGAACATGGCCATGACCCTGATCTTTGCCGGTTCTGAAGGGGAAGCTGAACAGGTCCTTGAGGCTTACGATCCGTACCGGGGAGACCCCGTCTTTCGAACCGAGATCCTGCGTTTGCGGGCCTGGATCCATTTCCTGGAAGGGTCCCCGTCAGTTGCCGATTCAATCCTTGAGACCGGTTTGCAGATGTCAGATGATATCATGGACAGAGCCCTGGTCCAGGTTGCCGGCCTGGTCAGGTTCAGGATCCTCCGCGACCGTGCTGCCTTCCGGTTCCTGCTCCGGGAAGATCCGGCTTCTGTTTACAACGCACAAAAACAAGCGATAAGCTCATTGTCCGCCTGTTACAGCAGATACGGGGCCCTTCCGGCGTTTATCCTCAACCATGATTCTGTGAATCTGTTGATTGAGCGGACGCTTGAAACGGGTATGGAACTGGTCAATTCAGGTGAGGTTTCGGCGAACGAATTGTATGAATTGATTTCCGGCGTAACGGATGAACAGTCATTGTTATCTTTCCCGGACAGGCATATATCAGGTCCTGCAGAGGATCAGCTGCAGAAGGAATGGCTTCAACTGAACCGGCAGCTGTATCGTGCTGAACGCCGGACACTGCAGCTAACTGCACGATCGGGGATGATCGATCCCAAACAGGAAACCTTGTTATTTACTCTGAAGAACCGCCTGGATTCGCTGACCGATCTACCCGGGGTAAAGGTTGATCCGGAAACAAGAGAAACAGGCCGGATAAACAATCTTGCACCTGGTGAAGCGATCCTCGATTATCACTCGTTTCCCGGAAAGTTGTTTTTATTCATTTTGAGAAATGATACCATCTGCCTGGCCAGGATCGGCATGAGTGCAGGTTTCTGCGACACGCTGGTTCAATTCAGATCATCGTTGAAGACTGCGGATGACCTGCTTTTCCGCAAAATCTGCCCGGCTGTTTCCAAACATCTCCTGGAACCTGCCGCCGCTATGTTTAAAGGAGTAAAGCGGCTCCGGATTACAACCGCAGGGCTTAACGGGATTCCGTTCGAATGCCTGGAATACCGGGATGAGGAAACCGGCCACCCGGTATTTGTTGCTGAGCAGTTCGCTGTCTCCTATCAGCGAACATCAGGGGCCGTCACGGACAGCGGGCCAGGGGCCATGAATGGATCAGTTCCGCCGGCAAACATGCCGGATTGTGAATTTGTTGGTTTTTCACCGTCGTCGTCACCGGAGAAATTTTCGGATGTACTGGATCATGCGGATGATGAATTGGACAAGATCAACGCGATGTTCGCCGAACGGGGTTACCGGTCGAAAGTCTTCAAAGGAGAAGAGTCCGATGAAACCACGTTCTTAACCCAGGTCCCTTCGGCATCAGTCATCCATATTGCGACCCATGCAAGGATTGATTCCGACTTCCCGGTCCGTTCGGGATTGAAACTTTGGAAAGAATCACCCCCGTCCACGGGCGATGAACTGATCGACGGGATCCTGGAACTCGGGGAACTGCGGGGGATGAGACTTCAATGTAGCCTTTTAACCCTCAGTTCATGTACACTGAAAGGATCCCGCGGATCTTCAGACCACGACACTCATGACCCTGAATCCTTTTTCCTGAATGCCGGCGCCCGGAATGTGCTTTCCAGCCTCTGGAACGTCTCCGACCGTCACACCCGCACTCTCATGTGCGACTTTTACCGTTTTGTGCTTAACGGGGATGATTACGCCGAGGCACTCCGGAAGGCGAAGGTGAAGATGCTGCGCAACCCGGCAACCGCGTCGCCCTACCTTTGGGCTTCCTTCATCCTTTCAACCAACTAACTCACCACTCACCACCTCACCACCTCACCACCTCACCAACTCACTTCGCCGCGATCGTCTCGATCTCCACCAGCACGCCCAGCGGCAGTTTAACCACGGCGTATGCCGCGCGCGCCGGAGGATTTTCGGGATAATACCTGCCATATACTTCATTCATGGCGCTGAAATTATCCATGTCGCTTAACAGGCAGGTCGATTTCACAACATCTGCAAAGGTATAGCCCGCAGCTTCCAGGATGGCCCCGATGTTCTTCATGACCTGTTCGGTCTGTTCCTTGATACCTCCTTCGATCACCTTGCCAATCGCAGGATCGATCGGGATCTGCCCTGAAATGTATAAAAATCCGTTCGACTCCACCGCCTGGCTGTACGGCCCGATTGACTTCGGCGCATTCCCGGTCGTAATTGTCTTTTTCATCTGTTTATCTGTTTATCAATAATCATAGAAGTTTTTCTTCTTGTTCAGTTTCAGATCCTGCAGCACTTGCGCTTTCACGTTGATCGAAAAATTCCACATCTGCTGTCCCCCTTTGGGAACCCATCCGAAGCGCATCTCCCAGCAGTGGAGGTCGCGGTACACATCGATGCGCGTGTAGGCCAGTTCGTTGTTGGTGAAATCCCATCCGGTATAGAGGGATATTTTCCACTTGGG
The DNA here is from genome assembly GCA_036796175.1 of Bacteroidales bacterium. Lineage (GTDB taxonomy): Bacteria > Bacteroidota > Bacteroidia > Bacteroidales > FEN-979 > DAIRDK01. Next base: position 3,010 of record DAIRDK010000051.1, read on the forward strand.
TGTGATGTTCAGCTGGCCGTTGAAGCCAAGGGTCTGCACGATTTTATCGGTGCGTGCCTTTTTGGAGATATCATAGTTCTTTGAATAGCGGAAGGAATAGCTGACATTGAAACTCCATGGAATGTCAAAGTCCACGTAGTTGTCGTAATAGTCGAGGATATCCTGCTCCTCTTGTGTGAGCCCTGGTTTTTCCGAGAGCTCTTTGATCTCCTTCTGCTTTTTCTTGAATTTTTCCGAACCCAGGTTGTAATTCAGGCTGAGATCCCATGACGTGTTATCGAGCCTGACGAGACGTCGGTTCTTAGCCCATTCGGTGGTATTAATCCGGTTGCCGTTGGCATCCCGGGCATAGATGTCCCATGAGCTGGAATACTGGATGTTGAGCCCCTTGAACAACAAGGTTCTGCCCTGCATGGAAATAGGCGCCCAGTTCAGCGAATCTTTGGCGATGTCATAGGAGGTTCCGATCGTGAAGTTGTCGATGAGCACGACTTTTTTAAAGCCCAGGACGGTGTCTTTCCGGTTCCTGACCTTCATCTCGAGGTTGTTGGCCAGGCTGATGGTAACCAGCCCGGATTCGGCACCGGGCGGGCCGCCGTAAATGCCTCCCTGGAAGATGCTGTACTTGGACGGATTAACCGTTGCGGTGTCATTTTCGATGGCTCTGTAGTACCCCCAGAACGGAGCGCCGAAGTCGGGCGTGTAGGAAAACGAGACCGATGGCGTCATCATGTGGCGGATGGCCATGACGGGCCCCTTTTTGAACTGGTACATGCCATAAAGCCTCGTGTTGATGCCGGCAGAGAGATTGAAGTCAAAGGCATTGGCAAAATTGTATACCGTATCGGTCCGGTAGTGCCCCGGGATGGTATCGCCGTCCTCAATCACTTCATCTACATACTCTTTGTGGATGTATGAGAAATACATCCGGTCGTTCATGTTCAGGGCGGTCGAGAAGTTGAAGTATTTCAGGATGTTCCATGTCCCGCCAACCGGCAGGGTGTGTTTGATCCCGTTCTGCAGGTCCTTGGTCCAGCCGGGGGTGAAGAGTGACGAGTCGTACGTCGTATACCGGTTCTGGGCATCCAGGTTGTACCGCAGTCCGATCTTGTCGTACCAGCGGGCTTTCCCGGCCCGTTCCGGGTTCCGGAAGGGATAGATCTGGTTGACCGACATGGAGATCTGGGGGAAGTTGAACGTGATCGTCTTGTCGAGGGTATTCTGGTTGTGGTTGAAATTGAGGTTCAGGAAGACCTTCCCGGCGAAGTTGGTGGAATAGTTGATGCTCGACTGGAACGTGTTGGTGAGGTACTGGTCCGGCGTGCTGGATATGTTATACTTGTTGTAATTCCTGCTCTGGATGTTGACGTTGGCCGAGAAGGAGCTTTTCGGCCGCGCTTTTTTGTCCTGCGAATGGGTCCATGCGATCCGGTAGTCCTCCTCGCGGCTGAATTCGGGGGTGCCTTCGATGCCTATGCGGTTCAGGGCATAGCTCAGGTTCATGGAGCCGCTGTAATGGTACCGGTATTTGTACGTAAAGACCGGTTTGATGGCCCAGCTTCCCCGGGAGAAGATATCGCCGACGATCTTCAGGTCCATATAATCGTTGATAGCCCAGTAGTAACCGCCGTTCTCGAGGAAGAAGCCCCGGTTGTCGGATTCTCCGTAGGTCGGCAGGATGATGCCCGACCGCTGGCCCTTCTTGTTCGGGAAGTAGCCGAAGGGGATCATCAGGGGGGTCGGTACATCGGCGATGGTCATGTAGGCAGGTCCCGTAATGATGCTTTTACCGGGAATCACCTTGGCCTTGCCGAACCGGAATTCGAAATGAGGATGCTCTTCGTTGGAACAGGTCGTGTACCAGCCGTTTTTGATATACGTCACATCGTCGGCCTCTTTTTTGACCACCTGGCCCTGCAGGTAGCCTTCATCCTGCTGGGTCATCACTTTCTGGATATACCCTTTCCGGGTGGTGTAATTGTAGGTGATGACCTTCGATCGGAATGTTTGGTCTCCCTGCGTGAATTCAGGCGTTCCTGCTACCTTGCCCGTGGAATCGGGGAGCCCGGTGGCATATACGGTGTTTTTCGGGAAGTTGATCTCCACGTAATCCGCTTTCAGCTCGATGTCTTTGTACTTTAGGTCGGCGTCCTGGTAGAGGATCACTTTCTTTTCATCCACTTCGAACCGGATGGAGTCTTTGGAAACATATTCCACCCGGGCTTCCAGCCTGGGCTTGACGGGCCTGACGGCGGTGGTGTCACGGGATGCCGTATCCCTGACTATCGTATCGGTTTTGATGGATGCCGCAAGCGTGTCCGCCTGCCTGCCGGTCACGGTATCCTGTCCCCGCAATGACGAAACGAACAGCACCGGGAGAAGGAGGGGAAGCAGGACAGCGGGGCGAATCCTTGTTAAAAAGTACGTTAACAATTTGTTTCGGCAGATGAATTGTTAATGTTTATCTTTGTTTGCGGCAATGAGGTATTACGGAATGCCCGTAAAAACTGAATTATCGGGAATCAAAACTAAGGAAAAAAGTTGACAGGGTACGGATTTTTAAGATACTTTAACAAACTCCTGCCGGCCGTTCTTTGCGCCTGGATGCCCTTTTGCGGGTTGGGACAGGCGCCCCGTGCAACCGCTCCCCGGAACGTGATCGTCATTGATGCGGGCCACGGTGGCAAAGACCCCGGGGCCATCGGCCGGAAAGCCCAGGAAAAATCGGTGACACTCGCCGTTGCCCTGAAACTGGGGCAGCTCATCACTTCCAACATGAACGATGTCACCGTGATATATACCCGCGACTCCGATAAGTTCGTCGAGCTGTACCAGCGCGCAGCACTGGCCAATAAGAGCAAGGCAGACCTGTTCATCTCCATTCACTGCAATGCGAATAAGAATAAAACGCTGAGAGGCGCCGAAACGTACATCATGGGGCTCCACAGGAGCACAGCCAATCTTGAAGTGGCCAAGTTCGAGAATGCTTCCATCCTGCTGGAATCCGATTATAACAAAGAATATGAAGGGTTCGATCCGAATTCGGATGAGTCGTACATCATATTCAGCCTGTATCAGAATGCGAACCTCGACCTGAGCACCCGGCTCGCCTCCTCCATCCAGGATCAGATGTCGGAACGGGTGGGCCTTACCGACCGGGGCGTCCGGCAGGCAGGGTTCCTGGTGCTTTACAAGACGACCATGCCCAGCGTGCTGGCCGAAATAGGCTACCTGAGCAATGCGGAAGAAGAGGGATTCCTGATCTCCGCCAAAGGACAGGATTATATCGCTTCCGCCCTGTTCCGGGCGATCCGGGAGTACCGGAAAGAACTGGCCGCCGAAACACCGCCTGCACAGGATACCCAGGCCAAAACAACGCCTTCGTCAGCCGGACCGGTGAAGAAATCCAATGTATTCTACAGCATTCAGATTAAAAGTTCTCCCACACAGCTGATGACGGATCCGGCCTCATTCAAGGGGCTGGAGGGGGTCGAGATGTACCGGCACGCCGGGGTTTTTAAGTACAGGGTGGGGAAATTTCAGGATTTCGACCAGGCGCTGATCTTGCTGGATGAGGTGAAACAGAAAGGATTTGCTGATGCCTTCGTGATCGCTTTCAAAGGCACGGAACGGATCCAGGTCAGTCAGGCCAAAGAGATCCTGGGCCGGTGAATCCATACTTTTTCCCATTCCGGTTCATTTTTTCTACCAAATCGGCCGGGGTTTTGTAACTTTGAACTGAATTTGAAGCGGGACAAGTATGAATCTGAACAAACTGAAGATCAGAAAAGAGGTGATCGTGGGGTTTATCTTCGTAGTGGCCCTCACCGTTCTGATCTGGGGCATCATGTACCTGAAAGGGACCGAACTCTTCCGCAACCGCATGATCATCTATGCAGTGTATGATAAAGTGAACGGACTTGTGCCGGCCAACCCGGTCACTATCAACGGCCTTGCAGTTGGTCAGGTCAAGACATTGGCATTCAGTAAACAAGATCCCAGGAAAATCATTGCTGAACTCTATATCAACAATGCCGATTATCCGATACCGAACAACTCCGTAGCCCGGATCATCAGTTCCGACCTCATGGGATCGAAGGAAGTGGATATCGTTATCGGAAACTCGACCGTGATGCTGAAAAACGGCGACACCCTCGCCTCATCCACCGAAGCTACGTTAGGCGAATCGGTTAACCAACAACTCGCTCCATTGAAACGCAAAGCCGAAAACCTGATCAGTTCGATTGATACGTTAGCTACCGTCTTGAACCAGGTGCTGAACGAATCCACCCGCCAGGACCTGATCACGGCCATCGGACATATCAAGTCCGCGCTGGAGAACCTGGCTCATACGACGTACAATATCGACACCCTCGTCAGCACCCAGCGCAACAACCTGGCCCGCATCATAGGCAATGTCGAATCAATCAGCTCCAACCTGAAAAAGAACAACGAGAAGATCAATAACATCCTGAACAACTTCTCAGATATCAGCGACTCCCTGGCCAAGGCCAACGTGCCGGCGACCTTTGCCCGGGTGAACCAGGCGGTGACCGACCTGGATACGGTCATCAACAAGATCAACCGGGGGGAGGGAAGCATCGGGCTCCTCGTGAACGACCAGAAACTCTATCTTGAAGTGGAGAAAGCAGCACGGGACCTGAATTTGCTGCTGGAAGACATCAAAGCGAACCCGAAGAAGTACGTTAAGGTTTCTGTTTTTTAGTGACGAGGTGACAAAGTGACAAAGTGACAAGGTTATTATTTATCCTTGTATCCCTGTATCCGTGTATCCGTCTATCAGTTTATCCGTCTATCTGAAGATGTCCCTCTTCTCCAACGGTCTTTCTTCTTCCATCCATTTAAACCCTCTCAGCCGCATGTCCTGCGGGGCAAGATCTGTTTCAGGGTAAAGATTGTAGGCGGGACTGCCGATATAGGTGATCTTTTTGACTTTATTGTCGATGACGAAGATGAGCATGTCGCTGGAAACGCCTTTGTTGACGCCGATCAGCGATTGATCGTCCTCCCGGGCGAAATAGATCGTTTCGGCATTGCCCAGCACTATTATTCTATATAATTGATTATCAACAAAATATCCAACCATGAATTTCCCTTTGATCTGGTTGAACCGGGTGGAGTCATCTTTGGAAATGATGAACGACGTATTGTACATCACCAGGGAATCCATCTTGCCCTTGGTCATGGTTAGAGAGATCGTATCGGCCGTAAGCTGGTTCTCACCTGACCAGATAATGGGTTTGTTGTACATGAACAGGGTGGAATCGGCGCCGGTATAGACCAGTGAATCGCACATCCCCTGCAGGTCCTCGCGGAAAAACTTCACATGATGGTAAGCGAAGATATGCTTTACATTCCGGGCCGTATCGAAATACCCTTTCACCGAGTCGGAGTGCATGAACAGGGTGTCTGTCTTGTCGATCAGCCCCACCAATGCGCTGTCGGTCATGAAAGCATACCCCTCTTCCCTGTAATATTGTCCGAAATCGCCTCCCAGTAGCACATTTTCGACGGTATCGATCATGACGGCATTGTCATAGACTTCTCCAAATCCTGTCGTCCGGTTGTAATACATCGTATCACCCATCAGGACCTGCGACTCATGATAAACCTTGCCCCGCCTGCTGAAGCGCGCCTCATCGGTTTTTGTGTTATACCATCCGTTCTCGGTGTAGATCGAATCCTTTTTGCCTGTGATGATGGTCGGACCGAAGAAATAGGCCACTTCGGAAACGGTGTTGAAATGCAATGTATCGCTTCGCAGCCGGTATTTCGGGCTGTAGGCGAGCACCTTCTCCTTGAACCGGAATTCCTTGATGTCGGTATGGTAATAACCGTATTTGCTGACCAGGATGTTTTTGTCGTTCACGATCTTCCCCCAGTTGTCGTAAGATGCAATGCCGGTATTGCGGTCGTATGAAAGGGTATCCGATGTCAGGGTGGTCTGGTTGTCGACCAGTTTGGCATTGCCCTTCAGCTTTGCGAGTTTGGTGATCCCGTCGTACTTCAGCGAATCCCCAAACACATTGAGTGTATCACTCAGTTTGATGTGAACATTTCCGAAGGCCATGACGGAATTCAGGACCTCGTTCAGCCAGGCCGAATCGCAATAGAGATAGATGGTGTCGTGGGAGAGGACTACATTTCCGATGATGCGCTGCACATCCGGGTTGATCGCCTTGTCATACCGCCAGGTGTCGGCCTGTTCGAGGAGGATCTTCGTGGTCGTGTCCTGGGACTGGGAAGAAGCCCGGTTGGTCAGGGAAATGACAAATGACAAAGTACAAATGACAAATACTAGTCTTTGCATGGCGGCGATTCTGGCGCAAAGTTAAGGAATTAAAGGTAACAGGGTGACGGGGTGACAGGGCACTAAAAAGTCAGGAGTCAGGAGTCAGGAGTCAGGAGTCAGGAGGTTTTGACTTCTTTTCTCACGCAACGACGCAAAGCCAATCGCAAAGACACAGTTTTCTGCGATATCAGCGAGGTGATCCGCGAAAATCCGCGAGAAACAAATTGTGACCTTTGTGGGACCTATTGTGCCTTTGTGGTTAAAAAAATTATGTAAAGTGAAAACATAATAACTTAAAGTGAGGAGGTAAAAGCTAAAAACTAAAAGTTGTCGTCCCTCGTCCCTCGTCCTTCGTCCCTCGTTAAAAAAAACCTCCCCCCACAGCCCTCCGTTTCCGATTAAATCAATACCTTTGGCGCTCCTAAAATGTTCTATTTTTCCTAAGAAATGAAGCAGCCATTCGACCCTCAGCGCAACTATGCGGCGACACGAGAAGCTATCGGATATGTTACGCGCAAAGAGGCCACCCAGGCCGACTACGACCGGATCGGGTTCATGTCGGGACTCGAAGTCCACCAGCAACTGAAAACCAAAGAAAAACTATTCTGCCGCTGTCCTGCGGGCATCTACCAGAAACCGGAGGAGTTCGATGCCGAACTTATCCGCCATATGAGGCCTACGCTCAGTGAGTTAGGCGAATACGACGGCACGGCCCTCATGGAATTCAAAACCCGCAAGGAGATCGTTTACCGGATCTCCAACCATACCGCCTGCACCTACGATGTGGACGACACCCCGCCGTTCCCTCTCAACCGTGAAGCGCTCAACCAGGCTCTGGAAATATCGCTCCTGTCGAAACTCAAGATCGTGGGGGAGGTCCATATCACCCGCAAACAGTACCTCGACGGCTCCATTCCCACCGGCTTCCAGCGCACGGCTATCATCGGCGTGGAAGGGGAGATCGAACTGAAGCACAAGAAAGTACGGCTCATCCAGCTCAGCCTCGAGGAGGACTCGTGCCGCGAAGTTTCCGATATCGGCCACGTCCGCGTTTACAGGACCGACCGCCTCGGGATGCCCCTCATCGAGACCGTGACATACCCGGATTTCAAAAACCCGGATGAGGTGAAAGAAGGCGCCGACTACATCCGCTTCCTGAACCGCAGCACAGGCCATGTGCGCACCGGCATCGGCTCCACCCGCGCCGACGTGAACGTGAGTTGCAAAGGCGGGACCCGCGTCGAGATCAAAGGCGTCGCCCACACCTCCTGGATGCCCGAACTCACCCACAACGAAGCCTTCCGGCAGTATGCCCTCCTGCATCTCCGCGACGGGCTGAATGAGAGAATCAAAGATGCCGCATCCTGGAAGATCTCTTCGAAAGAGCTGAAACCAAAGGACATTAAGATCGAACTTCCGCCTTATCACAAAAAGAATAAGAATACGAAGATCTATGTGGTGAACCTCCCGCAGTTCGAGGGAGCCCTGTCGCACTTCACCCAGCCCGGCAGGATGTTCGCCGACGAGATCACCGGCCGCCTGAAGGTCGTCGCCTGCATCGAGCAGCCCAACATGATCCATTCGGAGATGCTGAACGATACCCTGGGTGAAAAGGCCTGGGAAAAACTGCACAAACTGGCCGGCAGCAAGGCGGGTGATGCACTCATCGTGTTCTGGGGACCGGAAGACGATATCAAAACGGCACTGGAAACCATCGAAGAACGCTGCAAAATGGCACTTGCCGGGGTCCCGAATGAGACCCGGAAATCCTTCGAGGACGGCACCACCATCTTCGAACGCGTTCTCCCCGGCGCCGACCGCATGTATCCCGACACCGACTCAGCCCCCATCCCGCTGGAAGATGAAGTCATCCGTGAAATGGAAAAGAGACTGCCGACGCTCGTCTCGGAGCGGTTCGGACAATTAACAGCCTGGGGTATCCCGGAAGACATGCACACCTACCTCCTCAAGAACAACCTGGTTCCACTGGTTGAAAAAATCAGGACGGAACTGGATTTGCCGCCGAGATTCGCATCGTCTGTGCTGGCACATACCCTGAAGCATATCACGAACACCTGCGATCAGGTTGCCGGTTTCACCTTCGATCACGTCTTTGACCTGCTGAAATTCCTGAAAGTGAAAGGATATGATCCTGCCATCATCCGCAGGATGCTCCCGGTCCAGTACCAGCATCCGAAGATGGATCCAGAATCAATTCTGGTGAACATCGGCTTTAAGGAACTCCCGAAAGAAGAGATCCTTGCCAAGGTCCCGTTCCTGGTCAAGAAGTATCAGGAGGTCCGCACCTCGAAAGACAATGGAGCCGGTCACCGCTGGATCATGGGGAACCTGAGCAAGATTGCCATGGGCAACATCAACCTCACAGATCTGGCCAATTCAATAAAATAATATTTCACCATTTCACGATTTCACCATTTCACCATTTTCGAACATGATCGACGACATTTTCCAGGGCTACAAGGGACGCGCACTCGAAGTACTGCAGAAATACAATGCCCGCGTCTGGGCCAAGGTCAAAGTGGATTCCACCCGCGGAGTGTTTGAAGGAACGATCCTTCCCCGGGCCGAGAACACCGACGACAAGCACATCGTAATGAAGTTCTTCACCGGGTACAATATCGGCGTGGACATCGATACCATCACCGGCATCGAAGAACTTGGTTACAAGAAAGCGGTTTACAAGATCCCCGAAAAGGAATTTCCCTATTCGAAAGAAAAGCGCAACGTCAAGCTGCTGGGAACGGGCGGCACCATTGCCTCGCGCCTCGACTACCGCACCGGCGCAGTGATCCCGGCATTCTCACCCGGCGAATTGTACGGAGCCGTGCCCGAGCTGGCCGATATCTGCAACCTCACTACCGAGAAGCTGTTTGCGGTCTTCAGTGAAAACATGGGGCCGGAACAATACAAGAAGCTGGCCATCGCCATCGGTCAGGAAATCGAAAAAGGCACAGACGGGATCATCATCGGTCACGGGACCGACACGATGCATTACACTTCAGCGGCATTGACCTTCATGGTCCAGAACCCGCCGATCCCCATTGTGCTGGTGGGCTCGCAGCGCTCCTCCGACCGTCCCAGCTCAGATGCCGCGCTCAATCTCATGCACGCCGCCACTGCCGCCGGCCATGGCGATATCGCCGAGGTGATGGTCTGCATGTTCGGGCCTACATCGGATGAATACGGCTTCCTCCACCGGGGAACGCGCGTAAGGAAAATGCACTCCTCCTATCGCTCCACTTTCCGTACCATCGGCGACACGCCGCTGGCGACAGTCACCCGGGAGGGCGTTTTCCCCATCAAACAGGATTACAACCGCCGCCGCACCGACAAGAAAGTAAAGATCCTTCCTTATTACGAAGAGAAGGTGACCATGATCTACTATTACACCAACATGCAGCCGGATGTCATCGACGGGTTGGTGGATGCCGGGTACAAAGGCATCATCATTATCGGGACCGGCCTCGGGCATGTAAACAAGCCCATCTATCCGGCCATCGAACGGGCCATCAAGAAAGGTGTCGCCATCTACATGACCGTTCAGACTTTATGGGGATATGTTCATATGTTCGTATATGACACCGGTCGTGACCTGATGGCCAAGGGGATCATTCCTGCGGAGAACATGCTTCCCGAAACGGCCTTTATCAAGTTAAGCTGGGCACTCGGCCAGACCAACGACCTTGAAAAGGTCAAAGAGATCATGCTGACCCCGATCAACGGGGAAATTACCCCGAGAGAGCCTTATAACGGCTATCTCATCTACCAGGGTGGTGTCCCGGAGGTTGAAGAGTTTATCAGAAAATTCCATAAATAAAAGTTTATTCACCACAATAGTCACAAGAGAACACAATAGGGTAATGTATAAAATATTTCTAATGTGCCCTAATGTGTCTAGTGTGGTAAAAAAGAGAAAACAATGAAACAGAACCTCAAGAACTACATTGGCTTTCTGCTGCTGTTGCTTGTAGCAACAGGCCTGCAGGCACAGAAATCCTACAAGTATGAATCGGTAGACGGCGACCCGCTGAAAGCCCGCATCTACACCCTTGATAACGGTTTGAAGGTCTACCTTTCCGTATACAAGGATGCACCCCGCATCCAGACCGCCATTGCGGTCCGTACAGGCGGGAAGAATGACCCGACTGACAATACCGGGATGTCGCATTACCTCGAGCATATGATGTTCAAGGGAAGCGACGAATTCGGGACGGCTGATTATGCCAGCGAGAAAGTCGTGCTCGACCAGATTGAGAATGACTTTGAGGTCTATAGAAAGACGACGGATCCGGACAAGCGGAAAATGATCTACCACGAGATCGACAGCCTTTCACAGATCGCCAGCACATTTGCCATCGCCAACGAATACGACAAGCTGGTGGGCGTGATCGGCGCCAAAGGGACCAATGCATTTACCGGAACCGAAGAGACGGTTTACATCAACGACATTCCTTCGAACAAAGTCGAGCCCTGGCTGGATATCGAGTATGAACGGTTCAAGGATCCCGTCTTCCGGCTATTCCACACCGAGCCGGAGACCGTTTACGAAGAGAAGAACATCAGCCTGGATACAGACGAAGACAAGATCTATGATACCCTCATGTACTACCTGTTCCCGCATAACACCTACGGAACGCAGAGCGTGATCGGGACCGTTGAA
>DAIRDK010000052.1:0-13869 GCA_036796175.1 Bacteroidales bacterium
CACGTTTTTCAGGCCGGTCGTGAAAATGGACTGAGCCAGAACGGTGGCTGTGGTGGTACCGTCACCGGCCAGTTCGCTGGTCTTTGAAGCCACTTCCTTCACCATCTGAGCGCCCATGTTCTCAACCGGATCCTTCAGGTCGACTTCCTTCGCAACCGTAACACCGTCTTTGGTAATGGTGGGGGCACCGTATGATTTTTCAATGATGACATTGCGCCCTGCAGGGCCGAGCGTCACTTTTACTGCATTGGAGAGTTCGTCAACTCCCTTTTTCAGGGCCTCTCTGGCCTTTATGTTAAACAGAATATCCTTTGCCATTGTTATCAGATTTTAAGTTAATTTCTTTTGTGTTTCTGAATGTTTCCCGCCATCAGATGACGGCGACAATATCGGATTCACGCATGATCAGGAAATTGGCTCCGTCGATGGTGATTTCCGTTCCAGCATACTTTCCGTACAGAACATGGTCGCCCGGTTTTACCGTCATCGGTTCGTCTTTTTTCCCGGGGCCAACAGCCACAACAGTACCCTTCTGTGGTTTTTCCTTCGCAGTATCCGGAATGATGATCCCGCCTGCAGTCTTCTCTTCAGCCTGTGCCGGTTCGATCAATACCCGGTCAGCCAGAGGCTTAATCTTCACTTTTGTCATCTTTGAACTATTTTGGGTTTAACATTAAGAATTTAGACCATTTGTTTCTATGCGCAGATCCTTCACATTCTGTGCCACGGTTCCACGGAGGGATTTTTCAGGACAATTTTTCAGTTGGCGGCTTCGGATAAAAAAAAATGTCAGAATATCCTGACATTCTGACATTTTTAATCTTTTAACAGATCCGGGTTACTTATTCTGCTGTGGTGGAGCCTGGAAGTCATTGATAGGCTGCGTTTTCGACTCATCAATCTGCTTCTGGATCTCACTCTGCTGGGAGGGAGCCTGGCCCTGGTTCTTCGGGATCACAAAGATGGAGAAGAGGCTGAGCACCAGCAGGACCACGGCGAGCGTCCAGGTGGTCTTTTCAAGAAAATCGGCTGTTTTCCTGACACCCATGTACTGGTTGGAAGCAGAGAAATTGGATGCCAGCCCGCCGCCTTTGGAATTCTGAACAAGCACGACCAACACCAGCAGAACACAGGCGATCAATATCAGGACGGAAATTAAAATATACAGACCCATGTCAATGATTATTTTAGGTTGATTTTTTCAATTTGGGCTGCAAAGTAACGACTTTTTTCAGGAAAAAGCAAACTCAATTTTTCATAGATCTTGATGGCCTTGGGGAAGTTGCCCTGTTCGGCATAGAGCCGGGCCAGGGTTTCGGTCACGATCTCTTCCTCATCCAGGTTGCTGCGGACGGCCGACTGGCTCGGGTTGAAGAAAGCGGCTTTCGGTGTGGAGATCCGCGGTTCTTCCCGGATGAACTTTTCGATCAGCTCCTCCTTGGTCAGCATTTTCCTGGCTGCGGATTCTTCTGCCGATTCTCGGGTTACGGGAACAAGTTGCCGCTGTTTTTCCGCTTCAATCTCGGCCAGGCGCCGGTGAACGATGGCCAGCAACTGTTCACGCAAATCCGGTTCCTGAGCGGCAGGGGCCGTGGTTTCCTTTTTTTCCTGCGCCGGTAAAACCTCCACGACCGTCCGGGCCATCGACGGGGCCTCCGCAGAAACCATCGTACGCTGTCGAACCTGGTCCACCAGGTTTTTCAGGATTCTCCGGTCAGGTGCATACAGGGCCGCCTTCTTGAGCTGGGCTGCATACCTGTGCTGATCATCCTGAAACAGGCCCAGCGCCAGGAGGATCTGGGCTCCCGTGAACCATGGGAAGACGTTCAGTACTTCTTCGAGTTCCCTGACCTCTTCGGCCGATATTGCCGTCGGAAGTTTCTGGCAGGTAAGGTATCGGGCCGGATCCATCATGGCTGTCGGTTGAATCAAACGGTCACCAGTTGACCACTGATTTATTGAAAATATCCTGGACCAGCATCTTGTTGATCTCTTCGATCAGCTGGTTCTGCACAGCGCTGAGAGGTTGCGTGCTGGAATAATCCTGGTAGCGGGAAAAACTCTGTTCATAGTTCTGCTTCTCGTCCTTCCGGTTGGTAAACTTGACCGATACGGTGATGGTCATCCGGTTCAGGGCTGCCGTCTCATTCCCCTGGATAGCGACGGGTTTCCCCGCGTCATACCCCGTGATGGTCCCTTCGAGAATCAGGTCTCCCCCACTGGGTGTCAGGGTCAGGCTGGTTTGGGACGTGAAATAGTCTCGCAGCGATTCGGTCAGGTCACGGCTCAGGGTCGGGATGACGATGGATGCTTTATTCTGAAAATAATCGATCGTGATGGTCTTCACATCGGGCGATATGGAAGCACCGGTAAATGTGTAGTTGACCTTGCAGGAAACCAGGGTCAGCAGGATAGCCAGCTGCAGTAACAGGTATTTGCCGGTTTTCATTTATTCCAGGTTATATTCTTTGATTTTCCGGTACAGGGTCCGTTCCGAAATCCCCAGTTCCTGTGCCGCATCTTTCCGTTTGCCGTCGTGTTTCTGCAGGGCCCTGCGGATGAATTCGATCTCCTGTTTCTCCAGTGAAAAGATCTCCTGAACCTCTTCAGGTTCCTGGACCGGCTCGGACATGTTCTTGTCCCCGGGATGCAGGATGATCTGCGGGGGATTCTCCCGGTCCTGCTCGTAATCCTTGTAAAGCCTGTTGATCAGTTTCGCATTGTCGCCATGAAGGGGCGTTTCCGTTTCTCCTTCCAGGATGTTCCTCACCAGCTGCTTGAGGTCATTCATGTCTCGCTTCATGTCAAAGAGCACCTTATACAGGATCTCGCGTTCGGTAATCTTGGCGTCATCACTGCCCTTGTACAAAACAGGCAGGTCACTGAATGCTCCCTGCGGAAGGTATTTCATGAGGACCGCCGCGGATATCTGGCGCTCTTTCTCAATGATGGAGATCTGTTCGGTAATGTTCTTCAGTTGCCTGATGTTGCCCGGCCAGCGATAGGAAGTCAGGAGGTTCTGGGCCTGCTCGTCCAGCTGGATGGCCGGCATATGGTACTTTTCGGCTGAGTCGGCTGCAAATTTGCGGAACAGGAGGAAGATATCCTCTTTGCGGTCCCTGAGAGCCGGCATCTGGATCGGTACGGTGCTGAGGCGGTAGTACAGGTCCTGCCTGAATTTCCCGTTGTCAATGGCCTGCAGGACATCGATGTTGGTAGCGGCTACCACCCTCACGTTGGTCTTCAGGACTTTGGAGGACCCCACACGGATGAATTCACCTGATTCCAGCACCCTGAGGAGCCTCACCTGGGTTGAAAGTGGCAGTTCGGCCACTTCATCCAGAAAAATGGTTCCCCCGTTCACGACCTCAAAATATCCTTTCCGTGCCTCATGGGCGCCGGTGAAGGATCCTTTTTCATGGCCAAACAGTTCCGAATCGATCGTTCCTTCGGGAATAGCGCCACAGTTAACCGCAATATACGGTCCGTGCTTCCTTGAACTCAGGTTATGGATGATCTTGGGAAAAAACTCCTTCCCGGTGCCCGACTCTCCTGTAATGAGGACCGTGATGTCCGTCGGCGCAACCTGGCGGGCAATGTCAATGGCACGGTCAAGCAACGGAGAATTCCCGATGATCCCGTAGCGTTGTTTGACTGAGAGAATATCCATCTTATTACAAAGATAGCCAGAAATTTAATTGTTTCAATCTACCGGATGGCCGCTCCTGCCTGATTCCCGTAAGCATCGATCAGCTTCTGCATCACTTTGTCGATCTCGGAATCAGTAAGGGTTTTCTCCTCATCCAGCAGGATAAAGCTTAGCGCATACGATTTTTTTCCTGCCCCGATCTTCTCCCCTTCATAGACATCGAATAGGCCAACTCGCTTCAGCAGCTTCTTTTCTGCCTGGTATGCGATCCGCTCCAGGGCTTCGTAGGTGACCGAGGAGTCCACCAGTAATGCAAGATCCCGGCGAACTTCAGGAAAGCGTGGCGGTTCAGTGAAGGTGATGGGATAGCGAAGAGTCAGGGAAACCATCCGGTCCCAGTCGATATCGGCGTAAAGCACATCCTGCCTGCAGTCGAACCGCTTAAGCAGGGATGCTGACACCAGGCCCAATTGCGCCACTGCCTGGCCATCAACCTCGTAGGTAAGGCAAGATGGCAGATGGGATGTCTTTCCGGTACGGATGGCAAATGTTCCGGCCGGGATGTTCATTCGCCTGAACAAAGCCAATAGATGGCCTTTCATCTCAAAGAAATCAACATCTGCCGGAGATACATTCCAGCTCTCTTCCGCTTTCTTCCCCGTCATGAACAGGGCCAGCCGGGTTTCTTCATGGTAACCCGGAAGCGGATCCGAAGGGTCTGACCCGGTAGCCAGGGAATAAACCGTTCCGAACTCATAGAGCTTCAGGTCCGATATTTTCCGGTTCTGGTTGTAGGCGATGGCCTGGAGTCCTCCGAAAAGCAGTGTCTGTCTCAGGATATCCAGGTCGCGGCTGAGCGGATTCAGGATCCTGACCAGGTGTTCAGGCGGGAAGACCTCATCCCCGTCATACCAGGTAGAAGGCGTGAGGGAATTGTTCATCGCCTCGTAAAAGCCCGTTGAACTCAGGTATTCCGAAACCACACTGCGAAGCTTCTCCCGGTCGGGCTTATGCATTACGTTCATGGAACTCCGCACCTGCACCGGAATTTCGATATTGTTGTACCCGTAAATCCGGAGGATCTCCTCAATGAGATCGACTTCCCGGGTCACGTCGGCCTTATACCCGGGCACGGAGACCGTGACCCCCTGGTCATCTTTGTCCAGGATCTCCATCCCAAGGTCCGACAGGATGGAAACCGCCACATCGGAAGGAATACTTTTTCCGGCAAGCCGGTCAAGATAGGCAAAGCGGAGTTTAACCTCCGGTTTATCCAACGGCGTGGGATACACATCGACCACATCGGAGGATATCTGTCCGCCGGCCAGTTCCCTGATCAGCAAAGCTGCCCTCTTCAGGGCATATACCGTGATTTCGTGGTTGGCGCCCCGTTCAAACCGGAAGGAGGAGTCCGTCTGCAGTCCATGGAATTTGGACGTCTTCCTGACCGATCTCGGATTGAAGTAGGCGCTTTCGAGGAACAGGTTGCGTGTATTGTCCGTCACCCCTGAATCAAGTCCGCCGAACACACCGGCAATGCATAAAGGCGTATCTGTGCTGCTGATCATCAGGTCGTCGGGAGAGAGTGTCCGTTCCACACCATCCAGTGTAATGAACTTGGTCGAGGCGGGATATTGTTTCACCACAATATGATCTCCTGTGATCCGATCGGCATCGAAAGCATGCAATGGCTGTCCCAGTTCCATCATCACATAGTTGGTGATATCGACGATATTATTGATGGGCCTGAGCCCTATCGCGAGGAGCCGGTTCTTCAGCCATTCCGGGGATTCCGCAATCCGGACCCCGGTGATCGTCAGGCCGGAATAACGGGGACAGGCCTGTGAGTCTTCGACTGTCACCCTGACCGTTCGGCCATCCACATCCCGTTTAAAGCCGGAGACGGGTGGAAGGGTCATTTGGCAGCGTATCCCGGAAGCCGGGGTGTTGCCGCCGAAATGATTGAGAACGGCTGCCAGGTCGCGGGCAACTCCGGTATGGCTTGTGGCATCTGTGCGGTTTGGGGTCAACCCGATCTCAAATACAAAGTCTTCGGCGACCTGGAAATACTCGCGTCCCGGGGTTCCCGGAACCGCCGAGTCATCGAGCACCAGGATGCCGTCATGTGAATTTCCGAGGCCGAGCTCATCTTCGGCACAGATCATCCCTTCAGAGACCTCTCCGCGGATCCTGGACCGTTGGATCGTGATCTCTTTGTCGCCGAAAACAAGCCGGGAACCGATGGTAGCAACCGCCACTTTCTGTCCGGCAGCGACATTGGAAGCCCCGCAGACGATCTTCAGCGGTTCCCCGCTTCCGATATTCACCGTGGTGAGGCTGAGGTGATCGCTGTTGGGGTGCTTTTCACAGGTCAGCACTTCGCCGATCACAATGCCTTCCAGTCCGCCGCTTACCGATTGCCACTTTTCCAGTCCTTCCACTTCCAGGCCGCAACCTGTAAGCAACTCTGCCACCCGTTCAGGAGGGAGGTCAAGGGAGATATACTCTTTCAGCCAATTATACGAGATCTTCATGATCCGGATATTAGGGTGCAAAATTAGTCATTAAATGTGTAAGGTCAGCTGATCAGGCCCCAGTTTTGCTCGTTCCTGCCGATGTGCTGGAGATGCTTGTTCAACCTCTCATACCGGGCCGATTCGAGTGCCGGATCTTCATTGATGATATCCATAGCCAGGTTCCTTGCATATTTCAGGATTTTTTCATCCTGTACGATATCGGCGATCTTCAGGTCAAGGATCCCGCTTTGCTGGGTCCCCTCCAGGTCACCCGGTCCGCGTAGCTGCAGGTCCGCCTCGGCAATCTTAAAGCCGTCGGTGGTCGAAACCATGGTCTGGATCCTTTTCCTGGCATCGGCCCCGAGCTTGTCAGATGTCATCAGGATGCAATAGGACTGGTCGGCCCCGCGGCCAACCCGGCCCCGGAGCTGGTGAAGCTGTGACAGGCCGAACCGTTCCGCATTCTCGATGACCATGACCGATGCGTTTGGAACATCCACGCCGACCTCAATCACCGTGGTGGCCACCAGGATCTGGGTCTCTTGCTTAATGAACCGCTGCATTTCGAATTCCTTGTCGCGGGCCTTCATCTGTCCGTGAACAATGCTGACTGCATACTCCGGCAGGGGGAACTCGCGTACCACGGCATCATAGCCTTCCATAAGGTTCTTCAGGTCGAGGGTGGCCGACTCCTGGATCAGCGGGTATACGATATAAACCTGCCTGCCCTCGGCGATCTTTTTCTTCAGGAAGCCAAACAGCGTCAATCGCTTGGATTCAAAAGCGTGCGAGGTGATCACCGGCTTCCTTCCCGGGGGCATTTCATCGATCACCGAATTGTCGAGATCACCGTAAAGGGTCATGGCCAACGTCCTGGGAATCGGGGTGGCGGTCATGACCAGCACGTGCGGGGTCTTTACATTTTTTTCCCAAAGGCGCGCCCGCTGGGCTACACCGAACCGGTGCTGTTCGTCGATCACGACAAAGCCCAGGTTACTGAACTGGACTTCCTCCTCCAGCAAGGCGTGGGTGCCGATCAGGATCTGGAGTGACCCGTCCCTCAAGGATTCATGTATTTTCCGGCGGTCGTTGCTGCGGGTGGAGCCCATCAGCAGCGCCGTACGCACATTCATGCCGGAGAGCAGTCTGGAGATCGTGGCGAAATGCTGCGCAGCCAGGATCTCGGTGGGTGCCATGAGGCATGCCTGGTATCCGTTGTCGAGCGCAATGAGCATCGTCATCAGGGCCACGAGTGTCTTTCCGCTGCCCACATCCCCCTGTAAAAGCCGGTTCATCTGCTTCCCGGAACCAAGGTCGGCACGGATCTCGCGGATTACCTGTTTTTGCGCCCCGGTGAGTTTGAAGGGAAGATGTAATTTATAGAAGGTATTCAGGTATTCGCCCACATTCCCGAATACATGGCCATCGGCCTTGTGAATGCGCTGATATTTCTGTTTGAGCAACCTCAGCTGAATGAAAAAGAGCTCTTCGAATTTCAGGCGTGCCCGCGCTTTCTGCAATGTTTCGGGATCGGACGGAAAATGGACATGGACGAACGCATCCTGCCTGGACATGAGCTTCAGGTTGGCCAGGATCTCCGCCGGCAGGTTTTCCGGAATATGGAATCGTTCAGAAAGGATCAGGGTCTTCATCAGTCTCGAGATCCCTTTGCTGTCAAGCCCTTTCGCCTTCAATTTTTCTGACGAACCGTACAGCGGGCGGAACGACTCGCCGATCGGCGGCGGTATGTCCTGCGGGAGCTCGAGTTCCGGATGGGCTATGTTCCACCGCCCTCCAAACCGGGCAGGTTTTCCGAACAGGACATACTCCTGCCCTTGTTTCAGTTTATCCAGCACCCATTTCTGACCCTGGAACCAAACCAGGTCCAGTTCCCCGGTACCGTCTGTGACCGTAGCGATCAGGCGTTTTGCCCGGGGAGGCCCCGCTTCTGCAATCCGCGTGATCCGGCCACGCAGCTGCACGAATCCGGAATCGTCCCGTATCTCCCGGATGGCAAGGAATTTGCTCCGGTCAATGTAACGGAACGGAAACAAAGCGATCAGCTCTCCGAACGTGTGGACCTGCAACTCCTTTTTGAGGATTTCAGCCCTGGCCGGACCGACTCCTTTCAGGTATTCGATCGGTGTATCGAGGAAAGGGGTGATCATATGAGATTCCCCGTAAAGTTAAAAAAAAAGCCGCCCGAAGGCGGCCATTTTAAACTCTTTAAATCAGAATTCCCAAAGCCCTTCTTCAAATTCGAAGAGGGAGGTCTTTGCTTTTTCCGATTCGAGCAAGGCATCAACACCGGTCGCATATTCATTGATAGACCGGTCATAGACATTTTCTTCTTTATAAACGTAACTGTTGAAGATGCGCTTGGTGAATACATCGTCATAATTCAGCCTGCCTGCATAGCCATTTTTCAGGTTGTACATTTCATTGTGAACGAATGTATTCCTGCACTCCGGGAAATAGACCCAGAAGAGGGGTTCGTCGCCGCGGTATTCGTTGGTTTCGGGATCATAGTTGTCCATGACCGGGCAGATGCCCAGGATGCGGACCTCAAACACCGAACGCTGGCGGTCAAAATACCAGTCTTCCTTGATCCTCACCTTCTTCACATCCGTGGTATAGAACGGCTTGGTGATGACGGTGTCATATTCGATATCGGGATTATCCGGACGTTTCAGGGTCACTCGCTGGGGCGTCTCCAGTTTATCCATAAGTTCCTTGTATGTGATCGGATACAGGAACTGGTCGGAGTTGACCGAATAGGCGGTGATGGTCCCTTCCTTGATCCCATCCATCAGTACCTGGACGAAACTGCGCCAGTTGTTCTGGGGTTGTTCCGGGTAATAGAACGGCTGGTTCATCTTTTCCCTCATGTCGATCACTCGCCAGATCCGTTTTGTCCAGACTACGTCGGCTTCCCGCAGATAAACATAAGGAATGGGCTGTAGCTGGAGGATGGACTGCCTGTCGATGACCCCATCCCGCGGCGGACCTTCAAGGACCTGGGAGTGGCCGGTAATTTTGATCCCGGCCACCAGGATCGTGATTAGAACCAAGAAAAGAAGCTTTTTCATGATACCTCCTGGTTATGCTTGATTAGTTGATCTTCAAGTTGATCGATTTGATTGTACGCTCTCCGTCCGGGCCTTTCACATTGATGTCCTCGAACCAGACCCTCTTGTTCTTCTTGGCGTTCTGAACGGATTTGGTGATCTCCGGTGTCAAGCGGTTTCCCTGGACCCGGGTTTCGATAATGTCGCCCGACACTTCGGTAACGAACGTGTAGGCAGTGACTGTATACTTAAGGTCGAAATCAAATCCCACGGGCATTTCCGCGACCAGGTAAGGGCTGGCGAGGATCAGGCTCTTGGAGATAACCCCTTCGCTTTTTCCACCGACCGTTGCGACCGGGTCGGGAACGCGTTTCAGGCGGTAGGTCATCGATCCCATGGACTTTGACTTGCCGGAGAAGACTGCATTCACACTGACCACGCACTCCCTGGTCTGCTTCGGAAGATCATACACGATCCAGTTGGGTCCGTCGGGCCTGATCTTTCCAACCGATACGGTGGGGGTGATCCGTTCAGGTCCGCCGGGAACCGATATGGAAACCGGGTTTTCGACGCCGATATAGAACACGTTCATCTTGGTCGCGGAGATCGTGAGTGCCGGACGTGCAACAATGAATTCATCCTTGAAATGGAACGACATCGTGTCGCCCAGCGGGCTAACGATCTTGATGATCCCGGCAAATCGCTTCAATCCTTCGCCGCTGCCTGGGAGTTTTATGGTCACAACGCCGTTTTCCCCTTCCAGGGCGACTCCCTGTCGGTAGGCTGACGGAACCATCGTATCGGCACCGAACAGGTACCTCACATTCGGATTCTGTTTGGTATCGTAGGCGGCGACCAGGATTTCCGCTTCGTACTGCTCACCGAGGAATACGTAACTGCTTTTCGGGATCACTTTCGCCTTGATCTCGTCGAATTTCCAGTCTTCCGCGCTGACCGAGGCATAAAGGTTGTTCACAATGTCGAATTCAGCGTTCAGGACGCCTGCTTTCAGTTCATTCAGGATCGTAACCGTAGCGGCAAGAATGGTGTGGTAAAAATTGTGCATCTGCCAGTTTTGCTTCTTTCCGCTGGCATCATAATAGGGTCCTTCGGTCTCGAGACCGATCTTCATGGTCTCCCGGTATTTCGGATCGAGCAGGTCGAGCATGGCTTTGCGGTATCCATCGATTCGTTTTCTCAGTTCATGCGCACGGCAGTTGGTCCCGTCGTGCGACCCCTGGATGAAGAAGTTGGTGGGTGTGTCGTAGTTGTCTTTTCGGGCGGCTTTGCTGAGGGGGAGATTCTTGGCTTCCTCGAAGGTCTCCAGTCGTTCTGTCTCCTTCACCACCATCCATTTCAGACTATCAATGTAATGAGCCAGGTCGGCCGACATGGTATGAGCCTGTTGCGCTTTCTCCCAGTAAGGTCCTACTTTGTTCGGATTGAGCTGGTACTGGACCTTGAACTTCGAATAGGTGTTCTCGAGCTTGGTTCCGAAGTTCTTGTTGGTCTCCTCCATGGTTTCGTTGACGACGATAAACGCATCCAGGATCTGTTTCGAGACGTTCAGTGCGAGCAATGCGGTGAGCACGAGGTACATCATCCCAATCATTTTTTGCCTCGGTGTCTCTTTATATCCTGCCATTTACTTTTTTAGTTTTAGGTGAATCATTAGTCTGTTAAGCCGCTCGCATTACTTGATGCTTACATTCATGGCTGAGAGCATATTGCCATACACCTTGTTGAGGGCTGCGATGTTCTTCGCCAATGAATCCACTTCGGTTTTGAAATGGGAGGTCCGGTCGACAGATTCCTGAAGGTTGGCAAGGAATTGCTGGATCGAAAGGTGCAGCTTGGAGGAATCTTCTACTTGCGAAGTCGATGATTTCAGTTGCATCTCCATGACTTTGTTCAGGGAAGCCAGGTTATCTTTGAACTGGCCCGTATGGGTGTTGGTCTCGGTCATCGCTTCAACCAATTGAGCTGAGATGGAGTTAAATTTGGATGTGTTCTCCATCTGGGTATTCGAGGTCTTCAGGTGAAGCTCGTACATGGCGTTCAGGGCAGCCAGGTTGCTGGATACCTTTTCCAGCTGCTGGTTGTAGATCTGGCCTTCGGATGCTGTGGAGGACAGCGTTTCAGTCGCCTTGGAAAGGATCTCGGTTGATTCGTTGTATTTCTGAACGAATTTATTGGCCGAAGAGGCTACATTACTGATGCTGTCGGAGAGTTCCTTGTTTAGGGTTGCCTCTTTTTTCAGCGTTTCAGATACCTGCGAATAAACACCCGAGAGGTTAGCTGCACTTTCCGAAGCCATTTTCATATTGCTCAGCTGCTCCTGTGAAACCTGATGACTATGTTCCAGGGTTTTAGCTGTTTTGCTATAGCTTTCGCTCAGCGTGCCCGCTGACTCGGTGGCTTTTTTTAAGGTATTCACATACTGGTCGTTAGCCAGGGATGCGTCGCTGATGTTCGACAGTTTAGAGGTGGTTTCGGAGAGATTGCGCAGTCCGTTGCCGAGGCTGTCGATCAGCTCTGGACCGATCTTGGCTTTGACCAGCATTTTGTCCAGTTCCTGGGTGACCGTTTCGCCGGTGGCCAGGGCTTTGTTGGTATCGATCTCATCGCCGTGGTAAATACCAGCCAGCTGGGGATAGACGAGGCTCCAGTCGGGTTCCACATGAGGCGGTTCAAACGCGGAGAAGAAGAAGATGATGGACTCCGTTCCCAACCCGATGATCAGCATATAGTCTGCCCCGGGATAGTGATTGATCTTGAACAGCGCACCAATGATAACTACTGAAGCACCCCAACCGTACAATTTGGCCATGAAATTGCGGTACTTCCTGGTTCTGAACATACTTAAGAAAGCCATGATTGTCTTTTGATTAGATTAGATAATGAATACACTTTGACTTGACGGGTAATGTTAGTTGTAAACATGCGAAGCACGGGCCGGATTATCATCCTTTTGACGTCCCATGTAGGTTTGCACGCACCGGAAGCCGACATAGCATTTGGCCGTATCCTGGTATTCGTAAGCGCGCGTCGAGAGCCGTATATAGTAGGCGACATCTTTCCAGGAACCACCTCGGATCACTTTACGTTTCATGATGGGAGGATCGGAATCCTTGGCATTGTAAGAATAATCGGGATTGAGGTCCCAGGAGAAATTGTAGGATGAAGGATTATAGGCTGAGATGGTCCACTCGGCTACATTGCCTGACATATCGTACAGGCCGAAATCGTTAGGGGGATAATGGGCTACGATCACGGTATGCAGCCCGCCATCGTCGATATAGTCGCCGCGCATGGGCTTGAAGTTGGCCAGGAAACAGCCTTTATCGTTGCGGGTGTAGGGGCCACCCCAGGGGTATGGATTACCGTCATACCCGCCTCGTGACGCCCATTCCCATTCGGCCTCGGTGGGCAGCCGGAATTCGCTGATATTGGCTTCTCCCTTTTTCCCGAACAGGAAGCTGTTTTTCAACTGGGTTCTCCAGATACAGAAGGCATTGGCCTGTTTCCAGTTCACACCGACCACAGGGTAGTGGTCGTAAGCGGGATGCCAGAAATACTTTTCGGTCATCGGGTCGTTGAACGAATACACGTAATCGTGCAGCCAGCAGAGGGTATCGGGATATACATTGATCACTTCCTTGCGTACGTACACGGAACGGTCTTTCAGACCCTGCGGGCGGTTCGCAAGTCCGGCCTCCTTGGGATCGCCGCCCTGTGAGTAGTCTTTTCTTGAAGCTGCTTTGAGATCAACAAAATAGTATTCGTAGTAAAGCTTCCGGGTATCGATCTCCTTTCTCCTGAAATAGCGCTCGCTTTCAGGAAGGTACATCTGGGCCAATGCATCGCGGATATCCTGCTCCTCGGAATTCCAGTCGAGTTTCGTTTCCCAGTTCAGGAACGGCGGATCGAAGGTTTCCCCGGTTTTGGGATTCTCCGTGACAAAGTACAGTTCGGGCCGTACCTCCCCGAGGATCCTGCGGGCAATGGAATCCCTTACCCAATAGACGAACTGACGATATTCGTTGTTCGTGATCTCGGTCTGGTCCATGTAGAAGGACTGCACCGAAACGGTCTTGGGATTGTTCAACTGGGCATAGGTGATGTTTTCATCTCCCAGTCCCATGGTAAAACTTCCCATGGGTATATAAACCATGCCAAAGGGGTCGGGCTGGTAGTATCGCTGCCGGTCATTGACTCCCGTCAACTCACCGCTTCCTGAGTTACCGCAACTTCCCAGGATGAGGAGAAGAGCAAAATAAATGAGCAGTCTTTTCATTTTTTTGGCCGATTAGTTGATGCAATTTAACGCTTCTTGTTAGGGTTTATTATTCCAGGTCTCTTTTTTATTTCGCAAAAGTGCAAAAGTAAACTAATTTCATTTACAAGAACCTTGTATTTTTATATCTTTTCCGATACTTTTCCATCTCCATTTTGAAGCAGTATCCCACCATCACTTCCATGCTTCCGCTGTTGTAACTGGTTAGGGCGGAAGTGCTGATATCGTAAGCCAGCCCGACCCTGAAATTTTTGATGTTCAGGCCCGCTAATACGATG
Organism: Bacteroidales bacterium; assembly: GCA_036796175.1. Lineage (GTDB taxonomy): Bacteria > Bacteroidota > Bacteroidia > Bacteroidales > FEN-979 > DAIRDK01. The sequence continues at coordinate 13,809 of DAIRDK010000052.1, forward strand.
GCTGCATCCTGGAACCGGTAGCCCAGACCACCCCAGAATTTCTTTTTATACGTAAGAAGTG
>DAIRDK010000053.1:0-13840 GCA_036796175.1 Bacteroidales bacterium
AAAAAGCGTGATCCTCAGGAAATCGCTTTCCGGGATCATCGCCGCTTTGGGTTTTGGGCTGGCCCGCGCGTTCGGGGAAACCATGGCTGTCCTGATGGTGGTTGGGAATGTGGTCAGGATACCCAAAGGCATCTATGATCCGGGTTATACCCTTCCGGCGCTGATCGCGAACAACTACGGGGAAATGCTGTCCATTCCCAGATACGATTCGGCCCTGATGTTCGCCGCCCTGGTGCTCCTGGCCGTTTCGCTGTTCTTTAACCTGCTGATGCACTTCTTCATCGCACGCTATAACAAATATTGAAATGAAACTCAGGCAGAAGATAGAAGAAGGGTTCTTCAAGGTACTGATGGTGTTCGCCACCTGGTTTATCTTCGCCATACTGGCGCTTATCTTTTGGTCGATATTTGAAAAAGGGATCAAGGCCATGTCGTGGGAAATCCTCACCCAAATACCCAAAGGAGGTTATTATTACGGGAAAGGGGGAGGCATCCTGAATGCCATCACAGGATCCCTGGTCCTGGCTGCCGGAGCGACGGTCCTCGCCTTTGTGATCGGGTTGCCGGTGGCATTGTACATCAACGTCTTCCTCATCAGGAGAAAAAGACTGGTCAACCTGATCCGGTTCCTGCTCGACCTGGTCTGGGGTATTCCTTCGATCGTTTACGGCGCATTCGGATTTACCCTGATGATCATCATCGGTCTTCAGACATCCCTGCTCGCCGGCATCATAACAGTCGCCTTATTCATCCTGCCGATCATGATCCGTTCGATGGACGAGATCCTGCGGACTGTCCCGATCGGATTGATGGAGGCATCGTACTCACTGGGATCCAACAAATCGGAAACGGCCTTTAAGATTTTCACACGGCAAACGGTCAGCGGGATCATCACAGCGATCCTCCTCTCTTTCGGGAGGGCGATCGGAGATGCGGCATCCGTCCTCTTCACCGCAGGGTATACCGACAATATGCCCAATTCCCTGCTCGAACCCGTTGCGACACTGCCACTCTCCATTTTTTTCCAGCTCTCTTCACCGGTCCCTGAGGTGCAGGACCGGGCTTACGCCTCAGCGCTTGTCCTGACGCTGATCATCCTGATCGCAAGCCTCTTCTCCCGCGGTGTAGGCAAAAGATATCACAAAACGAAAATTAATTTTTAGCTTTGCCGGGCAGGGATGGAAACGTCATATAAAATCTCGATCGAAAACCTCAATGTGAATGCCGACAGGCATCATATCCTGAAAGATGTCAATACGGCCATCCCGAAGAATAAAATTACCGTCGTCCTCGGACCTTCCGGCTGCGGCAAGACCACCCTGCTGAAATGCATGAACCGGCTCACCGACCTCTACCCGGAACTGAAAGTGACCGGCCGGATCATGATCGACGGCAAGAATATCCTGGAAGCCGGCGAGGATATTTACACCCTGCGCCAGCAAATGGGACTGCTTTCCCAGCGTCCGTACCCTCTGCCCATGACGATTTACAACAACATTGCTTACGCTCTGAAGCTGAGGGGTGTTCGAACCAAGAGGGAGCTGACCAAGCAGGTTATGGAATACCTTAAACAGGCCAACTTATATAACGAAGTGCGCAACCGCCTGCGCGAACCGGCTTCCAGGTTATCCATCGGCCAGCAGCAACGCCTTTGCCTGGCCCGCGGACTCGCCGTGAATCCGGAGATCATCCTCGCCGACGAGCCCACCTCTGCCCTGGATCCCATATCCAGCCAGTACATTGAGGAAAAGTTTGTCGAACTGAAACACGATTTCACCATCGTGCTGGTTACCCACACGCTTCGCCAGGCTAAACGGATCGCCGATCATGTCATATTCATGTACCTGGGCGAGGTGGTCGAACAGGGCAGCGTTCAGGAGGTCTTTGAGAATCCGCAGCAGGAGATGACCAAGCAGTACCTGCGGGGTGTATTCAACTAGGCTTCGAATAATACCTGCCCTGCCAGGTTTCCCTTCGTTCTAGTTCTTTTTCGATCCTCCGAAGCACTTCGTCGTAACGGATGAGATCCCAGCTGATGTGGTTCAACAGTCGCGGCGGTACCTCCCCGGAAAACCGCTCCACCACGATCGCCGGATTTAACCGTTCCAGGAACCGGATGATAAAATCGATATAGCCGTCAAGCGTGAACTGGACGAACTGCGACGGATCTTCCATGAATTCCTGTTCCATCCGGGTGCGTTTAACAATCTGTAATTGGTGGAACTTAATGGTGTCAATGGGCAGCTCCGACAGGATCTCCGCCTCGGCCAGCATCTCATCCTCATTCTCGCCGGGTAATCCAAAGATCATATGGGCCCCGGTCGTGATGCCTGCATCATGCGTCTTCCGGATCATTTCCCGGCTGATATCGAAGAGATGCCCCCGGTTGATCCGTTCCAGGGTGCGGTCATGGCATGACTCGATCCCGTATTCGACCTGGACAAAATAGCTCTGTGAAAGTACCCGGAGATAAGCCAGCTTTTCCATATCCATGCAGTCGGGTCGTGTCCCAAGGACAATGCCCGCTACACCGGGGTAGGATAGTGCCCGTTCAAAGAGCGGTTTCAGCTTCTCCAGGGGGCCATGCGTGTTGCTGTATGGCTGAAAGTAAACCAGGAACCGTTCAGCCCTTCGATATCGCACGGCATGGAACCGGATTCCTTTGGAGATCTGTTCATGAAGATCTTCCTGTGGGTTGCAGTAGGAGGGATTGAAAGCATCGTTGTCACAGTAAGTGCATCCCCCGGTGCCTTTAAACCCGTCGCGGTTCGGGCAGGTAAACCCGGCGTCAACGACCACTTTCTGAACCCTTCCGCCGAAGGTCCGGCGGATGTACTCCGTGTAGGAGTTAAACCGTCTGGTATGTCCCCAGGGGAATTCCAATCAGCTTTTTGTTGCGGCTTCCAGTCGTTTCATGATCGAAAAGATGAAGATGGCCGACAGGAGACAGCATACGATGAAGATCAGCCAGAGCTGCCAGAGATCGAGCTTGCCCCAGAATTTGCTGCCGACGAACAGGAACTTGTTGCCGACCGCAGTGGCGAGCAGCCAACCTCCCTGCATCAAGCCCTGGAATCTTGGGGGCGCCACTTTCGATACGAACGAAAGTCCCATCGGGCTGAGGAAGAGCTCGGCGATGGTGAGCACCAGGTAACCGCTGATCAGCCAGTAAGGAACTACGCGTGACGAATCCGGGACGGGATTGTATTTGGTGGCACCGGCCGCATCCACATACTGCAGCTCATGCGGTGAAACCAGTCCGATGGAAGCCACCAGGATGATCATGAATCCGACCGCGGCGATGATCATTCCGATCCCGATCTTCTTGGGTGCCGAAGGTTCCATGTTCTTTTTATTCAGCCATGCAAATACACCCATGACAGGGAAGGTCAACGATACGATGAACAGCGGGTTGAACGACTGGAATACTTCAGGCGCGATCGGATTTGAAGCGTTATTAAGCGTGATGAACCAATAGGTGAGTCCGCCGAACACCAGGAACATGGCTGCTCCGATCAGCCGCAAAGTCATTTTCTTTCTGAAGATCAGGATAAATCCGGCTATAGACAGGATAAAGGTGAGGATCGATTTCAGGTTGAAGAAAATATTTGTGAAAGGTCCGACCTCTTTGACCGTATAATCCCTTGCAAAAAAAGTCAGTGTCAGTCCGTTCTGGTGGAATGACATCCAGAAAAAGATGACCACGATGAAAACCATGATGAGGGAAGTGATCCTGGGTCTCTCTTCTTTGGTGGAGATCTGGAACATGATGGCCACGAATCCGATGAACAATCCTACAGCGGCCCCCAGCGCAGCGGCATCATCCACGGTGTTTCTGAACAGGAAGTAGAAAATCACGGAGGTGGTGATCATCAGTCCGCCTCCCAGCAGGAAGCTGACCAGGTTGGTGTTGGCTTTCGGTTTATCGGCAGTGGCCAGTTTGATCTTGTCGACAGTCGGCAAGAGCTTGTTGAAAATGATATATACCAGGAGGGAGATGACCATGGCGCCGGCGGCGATCCCGAACGCATAATTGTATCCCTTGGAGAAGGCATCAATATAGTTATGTGCAAAGGCAGTCAGATCATTGACATGCATCCCGCTGACATGATCTGCCAGGGCCTGGAATTTGGTAGGATCTTCGAGTGTCCCTTTTTCGTAAGCATGGCACATGGCCGGCAGGCTGCCGTCATGCAGGAATCCCTGGGTCTTCAGAAACCAGTTTCGGATCCCGGTCGCTGCAAAGGGGGCAAAAAATGCACCGACATTGATCCCCATATAAAAAATCATGAACGCCGAATCCCTTACCTTGGAATATTTGGGATCGTCGTAAAGCTGGCCGACCACGGCCTGGAGATTGCCCTTGAACAGCCCGTTCCCGAATGCAATGGTGAACAGGCCGGTCAGCGTCAGGGCGAGCGGATTGCCCGGGATCGCCATGATCACGTACCCGCTGAACATGATAATGATCCCCGCCAGGATCACGGTTTTGTATTTTCTCGAAACATCGGCCAGGATGCCTCCGACCAGGGCCAGGGCATAGATGCCAAAATAGAACCAGCTGTAATAACTTCCGGCATCTTCCTCAGATAAGCCGTACCTGGCCTGGAGGAAGAGGACCAGGATGGCCATCATGGTATAAAAACCAAAGCGTTCCCCCATGTTGGAGAAAAACGCCACGAAAAGTCCTTTTGGGTGCCCTTTGAACATACAAAATGTGTTTTAGTGAATACTAACCCTGAATGTGAAAGATGAACGAATCACAAAAATAATCAATTAAGTTGTAATAATTTGGTATCCTGATCGTCTTAATCGACAAATGGACACAAGGGAATTTCAAATACAGGTTTATCCTTTGAAAAACAAGCTGTTCCGTTTTGCAAAACGGATTCTTGACCACACCGAAGAGGCTGAAGATGTGGTTCAGGAAGTGTTCATCAGGCTGTGGAACCGTAAGGAGAGCCTGGCAGAATACCGGAGTGTGGAGGCGCTGGCCATGATAACGACAAAGAACATGTGTTTTGATCGTATCCGGAAGAAAAAGTACCCGGTGGAACATCTGGATGACCATAGGAGATTTATCGAAAACCTGCCGGAGGAAACAAAAGCGGATCATTCGGAGGAGATGTACCGGATCCGGAAGGCCATGGAAGAGTTGCCCGAACAGCAAAGGATGATCGTCCACCTGAGGGATATTGAAGGGTACGAGTTTGAAGATATCGCCCGGATACTGGATATGAACGAGAACGCAATTCGCGTGAATCTGTCCAGGGCCCGGAAAAAACTGAGAGAAACGTTGTCAGAACGGAGGATTTATGAATACCAGAGAAATTGAACAGATAATCCTGAAATACGAAGCAGGGGAGACTACCCTTGCGGAAGAGCAGGCGCTCCGGCAATTCTTTGCAGGGAACAACGTTCCTGCTGAACTGGAAGCCTATAGGCATCTTTTCTCTTTCTTTCATGAAGAAGGCAGGGAAGAGATCACCAATCCCGGGTTTGACCGTGCCCTGTTTGAAAAATTATCGGATGAGGAAGGTAAAGTGGTGAACATGGTTCCCCGGCGGACCCGCCTGTTCTATATCGCCAGCCTTGCAGCAGCCATCACTCTCCTGATCGGAGTAGCTGTTACCCTTGTGTTGAACGGAACCTCCCGGTCTAGGTACAGCACCGGGGAAAAACTTGCCTATGAACAGGCGGAGGAGGCCCTGATGATCGTATCCTCAAATCTCAACTGCGGGATTTCCCAGGTCAGATACCTCGAGGCGTTCGATAAAGGCATGGAGCAAATGCAAATGCTTTCAAAATTCTATCAGTATCAATCCTTAATTATTAACCCGGAACCGGTGCAGCCACCGTCCGATAAAACCCACAACTAACTATGAAAAAGTCAATCGCAACCGTAATGCTGGCCTTACTTGTGCTGGCTGCCCCGCTGGCCGATGCACAAAGCATGATCGATAAAGTGTTCGAGAAATATTCGGGCCAGGAAGGCTTTACTGCCGTAAATTTCAACAAGGAGATGTTCCAGATGTTCCAGCAAATGAGTTCAGGAACCGACAGCTCCAGCATGGAATTCAAAAAGATGGTCGACCAGCTGACCGGCCTCAAAGTCCTGGTGTATCACTTTGATTCAGCCCAGGTCGTAAAAGCCGTTTCCATTTATAACGAATTTGCCGGCGCCTACCCGAGCTCCTCTTTCAAGGAACTCATGACCGTCAATGAAGGTCGCCAGGCCGTCAAATTCATGACCAAACAAGACGCCAAAGGCACGATTTCCGAACTGGTGATGCTGATGAAAGATAAAAATGAAGTCGGCGTGATCAGCCTCACCGGCCAGATTGACCTCTCCACCATCTCACAGATATCCAAAAGCATGAATATCAAAGGGATGGAGAATCTGCAGAAGATGAAGGAACATAAATAACTGTAAGGGGCGGTCCATGACCGCCCCTTACAGTATCCCCACCACCTGCACTTTCACGTCGGACCTGACATTCCCGGAGATCTCCTCCAATCCGCTGCCCAGAGACGATTTGTTGTCGTACCACGAGATCCCGTATTTTATCCACCAGGAAAGATGGCTTGTGATCCGGCCGCGGAGCATGATCATCGTGCGGATTCCCCGGCCGTCATAGACGGGAACGGAAAATGAGCCGGAGATATCCGGCTCATAGCTGTAGATGCGCAGATTCCATGACGGCGTGTCGAACAGCATATAGCTGAATGCCAGGTTCAGATTGCTTCTCCAAAGCCCTGCAACGATTTCCTGCCCGAACAGATATCCGGTCGCAGGTCCCGGAGATCCGGACAAGCCGCTTTTCACCTCGAACTGCGTCTTGAGTGATACTTGGTCCCCGGCATGCCATTGTGCCTGGAATCTCGCAGATAAGGCGGATGACCTTCCCGCACCCGGCACGCTCCCCGGATTGGACGCCAGGTTCTGTTCGTCCTCTTTATACAATATCCTGGATGTCATGATGACTCCCGGGAATCCGCTGTAGGTCAGAAGGACCCCTGTTTCCAGACCGGTTGAGGGGTTATTGACCCTGTACCTGAGCCACGGATGACGAAAGAAATCCGCATAAGCGGCCAGGCTTAGTTTCGGGAATACCCGGGCATTCAGGTTGATCAGGCACCCCTGTTCGTTGGCATTGCGTGTCATCTGACCCGCGGCGTTGGAGAACAGGTTGACATAAGCCCGATCATAGCTCCTGGCTGTAATTGAGAAGGTGATGCTCTGCACGGGTTCTGCGGCCAGCCCGAAGATCCATGCCCAGGCCCCGTTGAAGGAGGTCCCGGCTTCACCGAACAGGCTGATGTACCTGAGGCGCATGATCAGGTCGAATCCTGCGGCCGATTGGGACCTCCCCCGGAAATACCACAGGTTGTAAGGTTTTTGCGCCGGCTCCACGGACGCGCTCCACCGGGCCTGCATCCCCGTTATCCCGATCCGGTAGAAGGTCCCGGTGTAGCTAATGTTCCCGCCATAGTAGGTCTCCGTCAGTCGATTCCTCGCCGCGATCTCAGCCTCTGTCCGGTGGTAACCTGAAGCCTGAAACGAGGAAATGGCTTCGGCCGACAGACCGGAAGAATCATATTCCGTCACCATCGCGTCGCGCTTGTGACGGGAGAAAAAGGCCGATGCCGTGATCCGGCCAATATCCAGCGTGGTAGCCACCCCGCGCTGAAAACTGCCTTCATAGGCCGAACTGCTCCCCCGAACACCCTGGGATACCCTCAACGGGGAATTAAAACCGATCACCGACCCCAGCCTGGAGCCTGTTCCTGCGATCAGGCCCTGACCGAAACATGCCGTGAAATTCCCGATGGTCACATTCTTCAGTATCCCGGTATTCAGAAGCGATAAATAGCCTGCATAATAGTCCATGCCCAATGGGCACCCCGGTCCGGAGAACTGTTCCCCTGCATCCTTCTCCCCGCATAGTTCCGCCTTCAAACGGCTGGCGAACGTGTATGAGTACCTGAACGACTCCCTGGCCATCGATCCGGCATAAGCATCCGTGATGTACCCTTTCTTACGTTCGAGTCCCTGGCTGTAAAATAGCCGGACCTGGTGCCGCCCTCTGTGCGCCAGGTTACCGACAGTAACAGGTGGACCGGGATCCGCATTGCCCTGAACAAGGTATGGAAGCAACCGGCGTATAGTGGCCGTATCCAGCTCTTCGACCAGCCGGAGTTCATATACCGACAGGATTGAACCGTTAATCACTATATAATCCATAATGCACTTCACTTGCTTGGCCGTGAGAAACCCAAGCCGGGCCAGGCTTTTTTCATTGATGCGGGAAAGCGGGATGGTTCGGATCCGGTCAGGGGCAAGACTTTCGGTGATAGATTGATAATCAGGTTCTTCCTCATTGATCTCCGTGATTTTTTCGAGAGCCTCGACCATAAATACAGAGTCGCTGACCTGCGCCTGCGTGATCGTCGCAAATGTTGCAGACAGCAGGACCGTCAGTATGCTTTTCCCCCTCCTCATTTGTCATTTGTCATTTGTCATTTGTTTTTTCCCAATGTTCCAAACCACTTCCGCCTGTGGCGAATACCCCAGCTCCGGCTGCCATGACGACGCAAGTCCGAGATGCAGGGAGCCGAACACCATTCCGATCCCGGCAGTGATCATCTGCGGCTGGGATGAAAAGCCGGCCCGGAGCGCAAGCACCCGGGGAAGACGGTATTCGAGCCCGGCACGGATCACGGGTTTACAATCCAGTGATTTTTCAATCTCCCCCGCCACTTCGACCACGTTGGAAAAGAGTTTGGAGAATCCCGCGCGAAAGATGACGGGCAACTGTTCATCCTTGCCGGATCCAAGGTTGACCGGCACCGGGTTGACGACATGGATTCCCAGGGACCATTTCGTGTCGGGGCGGTACATGAGCCCGGCTTCAAAAGAGACCGCACTCTTGTTTCCGTAGAATTCTTCCTGGCTGATATGCAGGTAATCGAACACCAGGCCGGCCGCGAACTTCTTTCCGAAGTTGCGTGAATAACCCGCAACAACCTTCAGTTCACTGTACAATTCGCCCCCGAAATGGCTGACAAATCCGCCGAACGCTCCTGCATGGCAACTGTAACTGATGGCCAGGGTTCCCATCGACAATTCAGGTACCAGGAACCGGTTCTCGGCATAGATCCCTGCCTGGAGGCCCCTGGTGAAAGCCATTCCGGCCGGGTTGTTCCCTGTGGACCACAGGTTGGCTGCTGCAACGGATGCATAACCCATCCCTGCCGCTTTCGTACCTGATACGATATGATCGCCTGCGGCTCTCAATGCATCTGAAGAAAGAAGAAAAAGTAAAAGAAGGATCGTCTTGTTCATAACCGGATTGTTTCCCCCTTAATCCGGTTTGATGGCAAAAGGTAATGTGACGGGATAAAAAAATTATCTTTGAAAAAAATTCTGCATCATGGATCCGAAAGTCTTGAAATTCCTCAAAGACCTTGCCAGACACAACAACCGTGACTGGTTCCAGGCGAACAGGGACCGGTATGAGGAGGCCAAAACCGAATTCGAAAACTTTATCAATTCACTGATCCATGAGATCGCGAGGTTCGATCCTTCCCTGCGTTTCATCGAGGCGAAGGACTGCATGTTCCGGATTTACCGGGATGTTCGGTTCTCAAAAAACAAAGAGCCCTACAAGACCAACTTCGGCGCCTGGATGTCGAAAGACGGCCGGAAAAGCTCAGGACCAGGATACTATTTTCATTTGGCCCCGGAGGAGCAGTTTATTTCAGGAGGTATCTATATGCCCGACCCGGAATTGCTGAAGAGGATCCGGCAGGAAATCTATTACAATTATAACGAATTCAATACGATACTGAAATCCAAAGAGTTCAGGAAGTACTTTGATGGGATTGACGATTATTACAAGGCGAAACTGGCTCCTAAGGATTATCCGGCCGGTTTTGATGGGATCGATATCCTGAAAAACAAGAGTTACACGGTTTCATGGGCGCTTGACGAGCGGATCATCCATTCCGAAAAGCTCTTTAAAACGGCCGTAACCGTATGCAAGGCCATACTGCCTTACAATGATTTCCTGAGAAAGGCCTTGTAAAAATCGTCCCTCGTCCCTCGTTACCCTAACCTCCCGATCACCGTCTGCGTTCCCCTGACCTTCTGGTTCAGAGTTACATCGATCTTCGCATCCGTGGGCAGAAGGAGGTCAACACGGGAACCGAATTTGATGAAGCCCATTTCGTCGCCCTGTACGATGGTCTCGCCAACCTTTGGGTAGGTCACGATACGGCGGGCGACAGCGCCGGCGATCTGGCGGACAAGGACTTCTTGCCCGTCAGGTGTTTTCAGAACCGTAGTACTGCGTTCATTTTCCAGTGAGGACTTGGGATTAAAGGCAACCATGTGTTTGCCGGGATGATAATCGCAATAATTCACCATGCCTGACACGGGGAACCAGTTGACATGGACATCCGCTGCCGACATGAAGATCGAGACCTGGATCCGCTCATCCTTGAAATATTCTGGTTCGTTCGTTTTCTCAATCACAACCACCTTGCCGTCTGCCGGCGACAGGATCACGTGCTGGGCTTGGCCGGGCTCTCGTTTGGGAGACCTGAAGAACCGCACGATCATCAGGAAAAAACCAAGCCCAAGCACATACATGAAGATATGGAACCACGTCTGGTGTTCGGTAATGTGGTTTAGGATGAGCAGGACCGTTGCCACGAACAATAGAGTGGCCAAAATGGTCATGTAACCTTCTTTATGGATTCTCATCAGATGCCGTTACGGATAAAAAAGTACAAAAATACAAAAGGAGCCGAAAGGAAGATGGTGTCGAAGCGATCCAGGATCCCTCCGTGCCCTGGAAGGATCGTTCCGGAATCTTTAATGTTCAGGCTGCGCTTGAAGAGGGATTCGGCCAGGTCTCCGCAAGTGCCGAATACAAGCACGATCCCGAGCAGGATCATCCAATCGCCAACGGGTATGCCGGGAATCAGCAAGCTGCATCCGGCCGCGACCAGTGCTGCTGAAACCGCCCCGGCGATAGTTCCTTCCCAGGTCTTTTTCGGGGAAATGCGTTCGAAGAATTTGGTTTTTCCGAAACTGACCCCGAACAGGTAAGCACCGGTATCGTAAACCCAGGTGATCAGCAAGTATCCGAGCAGGAAGGCGGGCATGCCGAGAAACCGGATTTCTGCCGGACCATTCATAAACGGGAGAAAAGATAGAGGCAACACAATGTAAATCAGGCCGAGTATCGTTAGGGCGACATTCATCAGGGAACTCGGATTCCCTGTCCAGATCTCCCGGATGAACGGCAGGAAGAGGAATGGGATCGGCAGGATGCTCAGGTAATAGAGGTCTGCGAACGATCCCAGGATCGCGATAAGGGTACTCACGGAAAACCATACCGCACCTGCTGCGATCCCCAGGATCTTCTGGGGTTTTACCGATTCAGAAGCCACCAGGTTATAAAATTCGGCCAGCCCGAGGACAACGACTGCCAGGAGGATGGCCGCAAACATCCAGCGGCTGATGTACAGGGAGACGATGATCAGGAAGACCATCGAGAGCCCGGTTGCGGTTCTTGACCAGAAATTACTCATGTTCCAGGAATTTTTTCAGGATCTGTTCTGCTCTCAGGATATCGTTGCGTCTGACCAGCAGCTGGACCTCTCCAAAGATCAGGTAAGAGGAATCCTGCTTGTTCATGATCACCGAGGGAATATCCTCTTCCTCCAGCAGGCCTTTCATGATCTCGACCCGGTATGCTTTGTCCGACGTGAACAGAACTTCCCAGGGATCTTTCGGGTCCTCATTCAGCGGGTGCAGCGGTGTCATCGATCAGGAAAATATAAAGTTCCTTGGGGCCGTGTGCTCCCATCACGAGGGTTTTTTCAATGTCGGCTGTACGACTCGGGCCGGTGATCAGAGTCACCAGTGACGGGAAATCTTCGCCGTACTTCTTGCGGATGACCTGGATCCCTCTTCTGATATCCGGTACAAGTTGGGATGTGGTGGCAGCTACGAGATGGATTTCGGGATAGGCGATGATCTTGCGGCCCGGTGAGAGTTTCGAGGAAACCATGACTGTGCCGTGTCGGGCGATCAGGCATTCGCAGCGGGTGATCCCCACGCGGGCTTCATTGAACCGGCCGATGGCCGACTCAAACGGAATACCTCCTTCTTTCAGGATCTGCTGGAGCAACGTATCGAGACACCAGATGACAGGCCAGTCCTTTTCCAGGATGAATGACTGGAGAATGGTGATGAATTCGTCCTGGCTTTCACAATAGACGAATTTACCCCCCGCCTCGACAAAGGCCTCCGCGAAGGTGACATCATAGGTCTCGGTCATTTCTTTAAAGACCGGCGACTCCATATCCACCACAGGATAAGGAGCCTCCGTCTTTTCGATCAGGGCATCGCGGACTTTCTTCAGGACCTTTTCACGCGAGGTGCTCTCTTCCATATCAGGTGGTAACGTGGTGAGGTGGTGAGGTGGATTCTTCATCAGTGCCTTGTTGCCCTGTTGCCCCGATGCCTTTTACCGGCTGCGTGCCCTGCAGCCTCTTCTCCTCTTCCGTCTCAAACGGCCTCTTGCCGAAAATATGTTCGAGGTCTTCGCGGAAGATCACTTCGCGTTCCAGCAGGAGACTGGCCAGCTGATTCACGTTTTCTTTATTCTCCTCGATGATCTTCTTCGCACGGGTATAGGCTGATTCCACGATGTCCTTCACTTCATGGTCGATGACCTCGGCTGTTTTCTCACTATACGGTTTCTGGAACGAATATTCGGACTGACCTGTGGAGTCGTAATAACTGATGTTCCCCACCTTCTTGTTCAGGCCGAAATAGACGACCATGGCATAAGCCTGTTTGGTCACTTTCTCGAGATCATTCAGCGCACCCGTGGAGACCTTGCCGAAGAAGATATCTTCCGATGCTCTGCCGGCCACAGCGGATGTGATCTCATCGAACATCTGTTCGTAGGTCGTGATCTGGCGTTCCTCCGGCAGGTACCAGGCGGCTCCCAGCGCCTTGCCTCGCGGAACGATGGTCACTTTGACCAGCGGATGGGCGTGTTCAAGTAGCCAGCTAACGGATGCATGGCCCGATTCATGGTAGGCGATTACTTTCTTTTCGTGCTTCGAAATGATCTTATTGCGCTTTTCCAGGCCGCCGATGATACGGTCGATGGCATCGAGGAAATCCTGTTTGTCGATGATCGTTTTGTTCTTCCTGGCAGCGATCAGGGCCGATTCGTTGCAGACGTTGGCGATGTCGGCACCTGAGAAGCCGGGGGTCTGACGTGCGAGGAAGTCCACATCAACAGATGCTTCAAATTTCAGTGGTTTGATATGAACCTTAAAGATAGCTTTGCGCTCCTCCAGGTCGGGGAGTTCAATATAGATCTGCCGGTCGAACCGGCCGGCCCGCATCAGTGCTTTGTCAAGGATGTCAGCACGGTTGGTGGCGGCCAGGATAATCACGCCGGCGTTGGTGGCAAACCCGTCCATCTCCGTCAGAAGCTGGTTCAGGGTATTCTCGCGCTCATCGTTGGCCCCGGTGATGGCATTCCTGCCCCGGGCACGGCCGATCGCATCGATCTCATCAATAAAGATGATGCACGGGGCCTTTTCTTTGGCCTGCCTGAACAGGTCACGGACACGCGATGCACCGACTCCGACGAACATTTCCACAGCATCAGACCCCGAAATAGAGAAGAAAGGCACCTTGGCTTCCCCGGCAACGGCTTTGGCCAGTAAGGTTTTACCGGTCCCCGGGGGACCGACCAGCAGGGCTCCCTTCGGGATCTTGCCGCCAAGAGTAGTGTACTTGCCT
>DAIRDK010000054.1:0-13812 GCA_036796175.1 Bacteroidales bacterium
ATGTTTCAGGAACCGCCTGGTGAATAGGAATTTTAAGAAATCCATCGGATACGTTTCATTAATTAACCCGAAATCCCTGTTATTATTGTACCTGACAACGTTATGGCAAACTTACGAAAAATGGGAATACATGCAATGCAGCCATGATTTTGTACTATTTTTGTTTCTGCTAATACTGATCTATGCTGAATATTGCGATTGTAGCAGGCGGCGATTCCGGGGAATATGGGATATCCATCGGCAGCGGAAGGATGGTGGAACAGAATATCGACCGCAGTAAATACGAACCCTTCCTGATCGAAGTAAAAGGTTCAAAATGGATATACAGGTTGGGAATGTTTCACATCCCCGTCGACCGCAAGGATTTTTCCCTCCGTATTGGTCACAGAAAAGTCCGTTTTCATGCCGTGTTTAACGCGATCCATGGCACGCCCGGTGAGAACGGCCGCCTGCAGGGATATCTTGACATGCTTAACATTCCCTACACCTCTTGCGGTGTTACCACTTCCGCAATCACGTTTAACAAAGCGTACTGCAAGGCGGTCGTGGCTTCATTGGGTATTCCGGTAGCGTCGTCGGTCCACCTGTTCAGGCGGGATTCTGACCCGGCCGGAAAGGTTCTTGCCGGACTTGCCCTGCCCTGTTTCGTGAAGCCAAACAACGGCGGGTCCAGCGTGGGCATGTCGAAAGTGAAATTTAAAAAAGACTTATCGCCGGCCATCGAAAAGGCCTTCGCCGAGGATGATGAAATCCTGGTTGAAGAGTTCATTCCCGGGCGCGAAATGACCTGCGGCGTGATCCGCACCGGCGGGACCGTGATCGCGTTTCCGGTTACTGAAGTGATCTCCAGGAAAGATTTCTTCGACTACGAAGCGAAGTATTCCGAAGGCATGGCCGATGAAGTGGTACCGGCTCCTATTCCGGAAGAGCAAAGCCTGCGCTGCCGCAGCACTTCCGCCATGCTCTATGAAAAACTGAACTGCCGCGGTGTCGTCCGGTTTGATTATATCCTGGACCGGGATGGCCGCTTCTGGTTCCTTGAGGTCAACACGGTGCCCGGACTGTCTGACGCCAGCATCGTTCCCAAAATGGCCCGGGCCCACGGCTGGACATTCAGGGAACTCATTACACGCCTGATCGAAGAAGCTTTAACAGACAAACGTTGATGGAATTGCTGTTTGCAACCAACAACCGGCACAAACTCCGGGAGATCCTGGAGATCGCCGGTGACCGGCATGTCATCTTCAGCCTGGCTGATGCCGGGTTGGTGGCGGAGATTCCCGAGAATGCCGATACCCTGGAAGGAAATGCCATCGAAAAAGCCCGTTTTGTTTATGAACGGACCGGGAGAAATTGCTTTGCCGATGATACCGGACTGGAGATCGACGCCTTGAATGGCCGTCCCGGCGTTTATTCGGCTCGTTATGCCGGTGAGGGGTGCACCTTCGACGACAATGTCCGGAAGGTTTTAATTGAAATGGAAGGTGTGGAACTCCGGACAGCCCGTTTCCGTTGTGTCATCTGCCTGATCCTTAACGGAGAGGAATACCTGTTCGAAGGCCGTGTGGAGGGATCCATCCTCGAACGGCCGGACGGGGATGGAGGATTTGGATATGATCCTGTGTTCCGGCCGCAAGGCTTCAGCCAATCCTTCGCGTCCATGTCGCCAGGTGAAAAGAACCAGATCAGTCATCGCGGCCGGGCCATGCGTGCCATGATGAATTTCCTGGGATAAAATGGCAAGGGCGGGTCCATGACCCGCCCTTACCATTTTACTGGTGCACGTTCCTTGTTACGGGAAAATCAATCCCGGGTAGGCCGTTACGTTGACATGCGGCAGGGTGCTGCCGTATTTGGCGTTGATGGCATCGATAAAGAAATTGGCAGCCACCGCATTGCCGCGGGGAGTCAGGTGGATCCCATCGGTTGAGAAGGTTCCCCCGGTGATGAATTTGGTATTCAGCTTCACCCCGTCCCAAACGATACCCGTGGTCATGTTCTTCAGGTTCTCGTTCATGTCACAGACGGCTAGTCCGAACTGGTTTGCCAGGCCGTTAATGGCTTCGTTGTAACCCAAAACCGCGGTCTGGATCTCGGCAATCTCCTCGGTCGTCAGGATAAACTGGTCGGGAATGGGTGCCGGTTGCAAGGCCCAGGGGCTGATGATGCCCCATCCGCCGCATTTCAGGGAATCCTGAGGAACGGTCAGAAGGACCATCTCGCCGGGCTGCATCAGCCTGACCTTGAAGTAAGGATGAGGGGATGTGGGATCGGTGATCAGGAAGGGATTCGGGCCTGGCTTGTAGGTGTAGTTCAGGATGGGGGCCAGCCCGAAGAGCTGCATCGCATAATTGACCTGGGCCGCCTGTGCCGTATCGAGAACCAGTCCGTTATACGGAATGGTTGTGAAGAATGGGCTTGAAGTGACATCGGTCACCGTAGAGACGACGCCCTTTGCACCGTTGGCGGTGAGGGTTTGGACCAGCCCGCCCATGGCCTGCTGGAACAGGGGCAGGGGGGTGATTGAATCAGCCTCGCCGCCTGCAAGTGCATAAGAGAGCACGTCATTATCGCCCAGCCACAGCATGAAGAACGATCCGTTCAGGGGAACGATCTCGTCGACCACCGCATTGGCCGGGTTGGTTGCAAACCGGCAGTAATAAGGATTGGCATAGGGCAGAGCGGAGAAATCACCATAGTGGGGGACAAAGGCATGGAATGATTTCATCCCGGGCACGGCCAGGTTCGTGACGGCATATCCGATCGGGCCCAGCGGCTCCAGGTCGCCGACATCCGGCACTACGCCCAGGCTGGTGATCCCGTTGCAGCTGGTCGTATAACCAAGCTTCCGCTTGCCGGGGAGCACACCGTATTCGCTGGTGACCATCGGCTGGATCAGGGGAGTGCCGCCAACCGATAACATCTGTTCTGCAACCAGGTTCGGCACTGAAACTTCCTGTCCCGATTTGTAGAGTGCGCCGTTTGAATAACCGGCAGCCAGGGAGTGTCCCACTACGATGAATTTGCTGAAATCGGCGCTTCCCGGTGTGGCTTTGTATTCGTCGATCTTGGGATCACACGATACCAGGATGACTAACGATGCAAAAAGGAATACTATCTTTTTCATTGATTTTCGGTTTTTATGTTAGAAGTTGTACGTTAAGCCAAAACCAGGGGCATAAGCATCCGTTTTATAGATCCCTTTAAAGTTATCAGGTGTGTACTGCCCTTCTCTCTGCATGCCCATGACGTAAAGGAACGAAAGGTCGATGCTGAGGTTCTTGATCGGGAAGATCGAGATACCGCAGGTCATGCCGATCTGGTTGGCACTGGGAGTTTGGGGATTGAGGTAGTCGTCCTGAACCGGTGACGGATCATAATACCCACCGATGCGGACCGCCAGGTATTTGTTCGGCGTATACTGGGCTCCGATCCTGGGGATCAGGCGGTTTTCATAAAGGGTAGGCTGGCTGGTGGTTTGCACAGCAGGGGTTTCGGTCGTGAACGTGAACTTCAGGGAGTCGTATGAGCTCCAGAACACATAGCAGAGGTTGAGACCAACCATCCACTTGTCGTTGATTTCATAGCTGGCGCCAAAATCCAGGTTGGCCGGCAACGGGAGGTTGACCGCAACCTGGTTGTCGGGGAAATTGGATGCAACGGCGGCGGGTACCGTGAAATCGGCTTTGCCGTCATCCACGAACATGTTGATCTTCGAACGGTAATCGAGACCCAGGCTGAGTCCCTTCATCGGCTTGACCATGATCCCGATATTCACCCCAACGTTGAAGGCATTGCCCGTGATGTTCAGGGCCCCTTCGCCGCCTGCGCTGTCGATGGGGATGGCTTTGTTCATGTCGACATTCCCGAAGGCGAACACGATCCCGATACCGGCACTGATCACATCGTGGATCTTATATGAGAAAGAGGGTTGCACTGTGATGGCCTTAAACGCAATGTCCTGGATCAGGTAACGGCCCTTCCAGTCTTTGCCCCAGGACAGTTTGTTTCCATACGGGGTGTTCACTGCCAGTCCGATGCTGAGATCTTCATAGGGCTTGAATGCCGCATAGAAATAAAGTGGTGTATTGATCTTGTGCTCGACAGTAGTATTATACAGCATGTCAGGGGCTTGGTAAGCTGTCCGGGTCAGGAGTAATGTGAGTCCGCCGGAAAAGCTGAACCGGTCCTTGATGTAAACACCGCCCGCAGGGTTGTAGAAGTAAGTGCTGGCGTCATAACTTAGGGAGGTACCGATCAACCCCATGCCGATATTCCTGGCACCGTGGAGTCCGACCTGGTAACCACCGCCGAATGTTGTGGCTGCTGCAAAAACCATAATCAGCAACAATCCTGTAAATTTTCTCATAAGGCTCGATTTTTTGTTAATAATTGCCAAAAGTAAAATAAAAATATGATACGGTACCATAACTTTGCAGAAGTTGCTAACACTAAATATTTATAAAATGGCTGGTTTTCAGGTTGGTGATCAGGTAAAATTCCTGAACAGGACAGGGGGAGGCATGGTGGTCAGGGTGATCGACCCCAGGATGGTCATGATCGCCGATAATGACGGATTCGAAATCCCTGTCCTGGTCTCGGAGTTGGTCAGGATGGATACCACCACTGCAGGAGGACGGTTTTTTGAGGAACAGTTCAAGGCCCCGGAGAATGCCCCGATCCGGAACACAGAAGAACAGAATGAGGAAGATAAACAGGTGTCCGGACTTTCTCCATCCGTTACCGGGTCCAGGACATCAGAGGAAATTTGTCTGGCCTATGTTCCTCATGACCAGAAATGGCTGATAACAGGTCTTATGGATGTCCTGCTTATTAACAATACCTCCTACGACCTGCTTTATAACCTCTATCATAAAACAGCCCTCGGACATTATGAAGGCGTTGATTACGGATCCGTTTTCTCCGATACGAAACTGTTGATCGCAACGGTGAACAGGGAAAATATCGCAAGGTGGTCCGATGGTTACCTGCAGTTCCTGTTCCACAAGGTCCAGTGCCGGGAGGTGCTGCCCCCCTTCAACGCAGAATTCAGGGTGGACGGGAAAAAGTTCTTCAAGGAGGGAAATTACCGGGAATCCACGCTGGCCGGAGGCAAAGCCATTGTGATCAAGGTGATTTCATTAAACCAGTACCTTAAACGTGAACCGGAACCTGCCGGTGAACGACCGGCGGAAGCCGGAATACGGAAAGCAGGAACACCTGGGATCCACATGCATAAAACAGCCCCCAGGGAGGCTGAAATCGACCTTCATATCCATGAGCTGGTGGATGATCCGGTAAACCTCGAGAAATCGGAAATCCTTGAATATCAGAAGAATTATTTTATAAAACGATTGGAAGAAGCGTTGGCTGAAGACTACCTGAAATTAACCGTAATCCATGGCGTTGGGAACGGGATCCTGCGAAACGCACTGCTTGATCTGCTGAAAAATTATAAGGGCATCGAAATTCTCGATGCCCCTATGTCAAAGTATGGTGTCGGTGCCATTGAGATCAGGATCCCGCATAACCGGACCTGATCCGGAACCGCTTACCGGTTGATGGACACTTTGGCGCTCATGGGCTGCTTGCCAGCCAATACCCTGAGTATGTACAACCCCGAAGGCAGGTTGCCGGCATCTAATGCGAACGATTGTTCGCCGGCTGCCAGAATCCCCAGGTCCCAGCTCTTTACAGTGGTACCTAACTGATTGATAAGCATTGCCTTGACGTGGGCTGCAGAGTTCAGATCGAGGATCACGCTGGCACGGCCGTCCGAGGGGTTCGGTGCAACGGACATCGATCCTGCATCCTTTAACAGGGGGATGCCCTGCGGTGCGGTATAGTTGAATTCGTTAAACACATGCGAACCGAACGAATTTCCCTGGGCAATGACATTATCCTCATCATCATATACATAGTAGAGACCCGAGCCGTTCACGCAACACAGGCCGTTGCCGCCTGCATCATAAAGGTTGAAGGTATAGCAGTCGTAGGAGACCAGGTCAACTGTGTCCTTATGGTTGCCGGAGGTGGAATATGGTCCACCGGTTGCAACGATATCCCCGGCCGAATTGCGGATGTCCCAAGTCGTCTCCTGGGGGGCGTTGTCGGTTTTAATGAAGACAAAGATCCTGCTGGTTGTCAGGGGAGCTTCTGAAATGACATAGGTCAGGGTGTCGTTCTTCATGTATTCGTCCGGCACTGAATTGGGATCTGCACTGTATATTTTGAGGATATTGGCTGCCTGCGGGGTGAAATTGTAGACAGGCAGGGAGATTACCGCCTTCTGGAGGCTGGACATGGAGCCGGACCAGGTGTAGACGGCTTCGGGTTCGTCATTCACACGGTACTTCACGCTGAATGAACTGACCGTGTTGTTCCCGTTATTGCGGATGGTCACCTGCGGGGTGATATTCCCTGAACAGTTCGTCGTCGAGAAATTCGCCACTTCCATGACCTGGAGGTCATTATCATAAGGCATGGTAAGAGGATCGGTCGAGCTGTTCACCGACTGGTGAACTTCCTTCGTCGTCTTGTTCTGGATAAAAGCCACCGCCGCAAGCTGGGCCAGGTCATAGATGTTCTCCAGTTTCCACGCTTCCTGAACAATGATGTAATCACCTGTCGTCATGCTGGAAGGCATGGTCGTGCCATCCTTCGTGGGAAGCATCTTCTTCATGACGTTCTTGAAGTCTTTCTCACCGTTCGTTCCCGGCGGGGTGTTAAAGTGTATATTTTTCTCTATCACCACATTATGCGCGGCCAGGGCACCGCTCACGGCATCGGTTGCCTGCGCTACCATGGTCACAAAGATGCTGTCCTGGGCGGTGTTCAGAACAGCCTGGAGGGCCATGCTGAAGGGCGAAGGGACGTTATACCGGTTGTTCACCGTATTAATATTCCAGCCGGTTGCGCTTCCCGCATAATAATTCCCATCCAGCACCGAATAGGGAACATAACCGACCCCGTAATAACTTACCCTGGCAGCGACTTCCGTGGGATTGTCGAGGTTCATGGGATCATATCCCGGCCAGTTGGTGTGATACCACACCGAGGTGATCTTGTCAGGATTCGAGTTCAGCAGGGCATAAATCCCCGGGTTTGCCGAAGCACATGGCCCGCAGGAGGCCTGGGTGAACTCTTCCAGGAGCACCAGGCGCTGTGACTGGCTGTACAGAGCAGTCACAGCCACAAGGAGCATAATAGAAAGGAAAATTCGTTTCATAACGGACTGAATTAAATTTGGGCATAAAGATACATATGCAGTTTTAATTATCTTCCATTCACTGTAATTCAGAATGATTCTATACCTCTTTCGCCACTTTTTATGTAATTTTACACTTCCCTAACAGGTTTAGCAAACATCAACAACATGAAGAAGCTTTTACTGATAACTTATCTGCTCGGAGTGGTCGCCTGTATCGGTTACTCCCAGTCCCTCTCCCTCTCCAATGAGAACGGCCCTGTTGCAAATGATTCGTACATCAATAAAACGGGTCTTCCTTCTGATGATGAGATTGTTGTGGAAATGTATGTGACCAACAATACACCCGATCCCATTCCGGTCATGGTAAAAAAGGTCGAAATCAGCATGGTTCCCGGCACGGCCAGCCTGTTTTGCTGGGGACTTTGCTTTGCCCCAAACGTCTATGTTTCACCCGATCCCCTGACCATTGCAGGGAACACCACCAACGAATCAGATTTTTCCGGTCATTACCTCCCTTCGGGGATGTCGGGCATGTCGGTGATCAGATATGTGTTTTTTGACCAGCGGAATCCCGACGATTCGGTCTGTTTTAATACGAATTTTCAGGCCTATCCGCTGGGCATCAGTGGATTGTCGGGGACCAACGCCCTGGCCGCCTACCCGAATCCTGCCTCGGGCAAGGTCACGGTCGCTTTTTCAGGGATGGAATCGGCTTCCGGCACCGTTGTGATCCGCAATCTCCTGGGCGAGCGCGTGAAGGAAATCACCGTAAGCGGAACTTCCGGGAAGGTGACTTTCGATGCCACCGACCTGAATTCGGGGATCTACTTTTATTCCCTGGTGGTGAACGGAAATGCTGTAGCGACCAAAAAACTGGTGGTGAGGCATTAGGATTATAAACCGCAAAGACACTGAGGCGCAGAGGTTACTATGCGCCTTTTTTGTTCATTTCTTTTGCTTGCCCAAAAGAAACGAACCAAAGAAAAAGGCAGCCTCGGATTTTCGACGACCCACTAACGGCTCGATTCCTAAGCCAGTCAAGCCGTTCGTCCCGTTCATTTTCATGACCGTGACTCACTTCTGCGCCTGGCTTATTACGGAATCTTCACCGAGTGGGTCCCCGCCGAAAAACCGAAGGCATTTTGTCTTCCGCCTCAGGAAATTCGCGTTAAGAAAATCAAGGAATGAGCGTTAAAAACTGCGGGCTGTCCGAGGAGCATAGCGACGAGTTTCCGCAGTTTAGCGAATGACGAAGATTTTTAGGGAATTTTCTGCAGCGGTGACTTTTCTTTTGGTTCTTCTCTTTGGGTGGCAGCCAAAGAAAAGAACAGAAGAAGAGCAGGCTGAAGGAAAGAAACTAAAAAAAAGCATTGAAGATTACCAAAGCAAAAAGGGATTCCTCGACAGGAAAGAGTTGCTGTAGCGGGGATCGGCCGTGACCTCCTCGCCGGCAAAACCAGGCTTTTCAAAGGGCTCTTCTTCAGAAGGCAGCTCTATCTCTGCGATCACCAGGCCCGCATTCGCCCCCTCAAACACATCCACCTCCCAGGTCTTCCCGGCAAACGGGATCCGGAATCTTGTCTTTTCCACGGCAGGCGGCGAAATCTGCTCAAGCAGTGACAAGGCTTCAGGATAAGGGATCGGGAATTCGAATTCGGCACGGGTCGGGCCGGAACTTCTTCCCTTAATGGTAATGAACGCCAGGTCATCCATGATCCTGAGCCTTACGGTACCCATTTCGTTATCTGAAAGATAGCCCTGCTTGATGCGGATGCCCGCCGTCTTGGGCTGTTGTTCCCACCGCTCGCGGATCACCAGGAATTTTCGTTCGGTTTCGAAAGCCATGACGGGGTTATTTCAACCCGAACTCTTGTTTGATCTGCCGCACGTGATCAAGCTTTTCCCAGGCGAAGAATTCCACCTTCTTCAGGTATACATCTACTCCATTGCCGTTTTTCCGTTTGGGCCTGGCCCCGGGAACGGGATAATAGACCTCCACTTCCTTGATGTAGTGGTCCCTGCCGAAGTGCCCGTAGGTGGAGGTGGGCAGGAATACCGGGTTCTTCAATCCGAATCGCTCGACGATGGCATAGGGACGCATATCGAAGACCTTGCGGATCTTGGCCGCGATCTCACCGTCGTGAAGGAGGTTGCCTTGTTTCCCGGTCACTTTGGCTGTTCCGAACGTGTTGACATAAAGCCCGACGGGTTCGGCAACCCCGATCGCATAGGCCACCTGGATCAGCGCTTGGTCGCAAACGCCCGCCGCAACCATGTTCTTGGCAATATGCCGTGCGGCGTACGCTGCCGAACGGTCCACCTTGGAGGGGTCCTTCCCTGAAAAGGCGCCGCCGCCATGGGCGCCATGACCGCCATAGGTATCGACAATGATCTTGCGCCCGGTCAGGCCGGTGTCGCCGTGAGGTCCGCCGATGACAAATTTCCCGGTGGGATTGACAAAGAGTTTGAAATCGTTTTTAAACAGCTTCTGTACCCTGGCCGGCAGGGTCTTTTTTGCCCTCGGGATCAGGATGTTCATGATGTCCTCGCGGATCTTGTCCTGCATCGATTTCGCAGCAGCCCTGTACGCCTTCGCAGAGTGATCCTTCGGAAGGATGAACTCGTCGTGCTGGGTGCTGATCACGATGGCATCAATGCGTACAGGCTGTCCGCTGTCATCGTATTCAATGGTCACCTGCGATTTCGAATCAGGACGCAGGTACTTCATCTGCCTGCCTTCCCTGCGTATCGCCGCCAGTTCCTGGAGCAGGATATGGGCCAGTTCGATGGAGAGCGGCATCAGGACGTCGGTCTCCCGGCAGGCATAACCGAACATCATCCCCTGGTCACCGGCGCCCTGTTCTTCAGGCTTCTCCCGGACCACACCCTGGTTGATGTCGGGCGACTGCTCATGGATGGTGCTGATGACCCCGCAGGAATCGCTGTCGAAACGGTATTCGGCCTTCGTATAACCGATATCGCGGATCACGCGCCGCGCCACCTCCTGGTGGTCGACCCATCCTGTTGTCTTCACTTCTCCTCCGCAAACCACGAGGCCCGTGGTCACGAACGTTTCGCAGGCCACCTTCGATTCCGGATCCCAGCGCAGAAATTCATCAAGCAGTGCGTCCGATATCTGGTCGGCTATTTTGTCCGGATGTCCTTCCGATACGGACTCCGAGGTGAATAAATATCCCATGTTTGTTGTTTTCTAAAATTGAGGGGCAAAGTTACGATTTCTTGGTGAAACTTGAAAGGGAACTAGCGTCTGCTCGTCCTCCCGTCTTCCGTCCTCTCGTCTTCCGTCTCCTAATCCTTCGTCAACTCCTGGAACACCTCCTCCAGCTTCTGCTCTTCGCGGTGGAGGGAGAGAACGGTGAGTCCGTGGTCAACGGCGAATTTGAAGATGGCTGGACGGATGTCGGTGGCAGGATCGGATACCAGATGCCAGGTGCCGCTTGCCTGCCGGCCAGTCAGGGATGCCGGATTCTGTGCGCTCATTACCCCGTCAATACCTAACAACAGCTCCTTGTTGACGGGGGAACTGAATTCCACATGGATGACCGATTTCCCAATCGCGATCTGCCTGAGGTTATTTGTGGCATCGTCGGCCACGATCTTTCCTTTGTGTATGATTATGGCCCGGTCGCAGATCGCTTCCACCTCCTGCATGATGTGGGTGGACAGGAGGACAGTCTTCTCTTTGCCGATCTCCCGGATCAGGTTGCGGATATCGAGGATCTGGTTAGGATCCAGCCCGCTGGTGGGCTCGTCGAGGATCAGCACTTCGGGATCATGGAGGAGCGCCTGGGCGAGACCTGCCCGCTGGCGGTATCCTTTGGAGAGCGCTCCCAGCTTTTTATGCTGTTCAGGGCCGAGGCCGGTTAACTCGATGATTTCATTAACCCGATGCTGGATGCTGGATACTGGATGTTTGGGATTTGAGTTTTGAGATTTGAGTTCAGTTTTGAGTTTTGAGTTTTGACTTTTGAGTTTTGAATGTTCAATTCCTGCTATAAATTCTAAGAATTCCCTCACATACAGGTCAAGGTATAACGGATTGTTTTCGGGGAGGTATCCCACGCGTTTCCGCACCTCGATCGACTGATCCATGACGTCGAATCCGCAAACCTTCGCTGTTCCCGAGGTTGGAGGGATGTAACAGGTGAGGATCTTCATCAGTGTGCTCTTGCCGGCGCCGTTAGGACCCAGCAGGCCGGTGATGCCCCCGGGCCGGATGTCGAGGGTGACGGAATCGAGGGCCTTCTGAAGACCGTATAGTTTATTGATATCGGAAACTTGGATTGACATGGGATCAACTCAAAAGTCAAAACTCAAAACTCAAAACTGAAGGCAAAAGTACTATTTCTTGGTGATCTTTGCCCTTACTTTGAGTCCTTTGTGGTTCCGAAAAAAAGACGTTTGATCAGAAGGAAAATCGCAACAAGGAACAGGGCCTCGCCAGTTGAAAATATAAGCCAATTGAAATATGAAGGGACATATGAAGATGAAAAGGCCATCACCGCCTGGTACTCTGCAAACGTCATCAGTTGCATAAAAGTGTATTTCCCCATCATGTAGTGCGTGTAATCCATCGTATACCCGATGATCGTGATGACCGATCCGCCGGCAAGCAACAGCCATTCGATCCCTTTCAGCCTGACCTTGTCATGTTTTTCAGATGCTTTGATGATCACTGCCGCCAGCAGGACCATCGTCAGGGAATTCAGGACCGGTGCCAGGACCGGCCCTACCCACATCACCGGCAGAAGGAACAAAATGTCCCAGGTAAACAATGATGACGGCCAGC
The DNA here is from genome assembly GCA_036796175.1 of Bacteroidales bacterium. Taxonomy (GTDB): domain Bacteria; phylum Bacteroidota; class Bacteroidia; order Bacteroidales; family FEN-979; genus DAIRDK01. The sequence continues at coordinate 12,021 of DAIRDK010000054.1, forward strand.
CGATAAGCATGTAAAGAAATACATAGTAGAATATGTCCCAGATGGCGAAAGCATAGATGAACCAGGCCATCCCGACTGTAAACTTCCGGGTTGAGATGGCAGCCACACTGACCAGCATCAGCATCGTAGCAAGTTCCCTGAAGAGCTCCGTCGTTGCCAGCACCGGGCTCATCTCCTGCAAAGGGAAAGCAAACCCGCCAGGATAGTAGAGTGCCCTGAGATATACGACCACGGCCGATTCCAAAAAAGCCATGGCGATGGCAAAAAGGGTCATCCACAATGAAATCCTGCAAGTATCGGCCTTGGTTCTCATGAGGTCAATGTGAAACGATCATTTTTCCAATGCCTGTTTTATCAGAAGTGTGGACGTGATAAATATAGATTCCGGATGGGATGTCTGCGCCATGAACAGTTAACGCGTGAATTCCGGGAGTTTGCGGCTGTTCCCACAGTGTCTTCAGGAGTTTACCCGTAACGGAGAATATTTCCAGGGTGACAGGTGACTTGGTATCAAGCCTGTACGTGATTGTCGTTTGCTCAGAAAATGGATTTGGCGAATTGGCAGAGATCCATGAGTCCTCATCGCCTGATGAGGGGCCGATCCCGGCGAGAAGGCCGTTCTCATCTGTTTTGATCATTCCAAGACCATATTCATTGGACGGGGAGACATACCTGACACCAAGAATATAGCCGTTGTCGGTGGTCTGTCGCACAGAAATCCCGGACGTGAAGGGAAACTGCCTGGACCATATGATACCCCCCGATGAATCCAGCTTATCCAGGAGCACATTCTGAAGATCGAAATCATCAAGACCGCCGCATGCAATGAATCCTCCGTCGTTTGTCTGCTGGAGCGAACCGTAGTACTGTCCCCTGTAGTTCCCATTGGCTTTTGTCCAGAGCGTATCCCCTGTGTTGTCGGTTCGGATAATATAGGCATTGGTGTTTATAAATGAACCGTTTGTATCGATCTGCCCGCATATGATATACCCGCCCGGGATCTGGTGCCCTGACATGGCGAGCTGATATTGGACATGGTTATATATTTTTCCCCAGAGGGAGTCGCCGTTTGAATTCAGCCGGATCATGAAGATCGATTTTGTATCCCCGGCAGTAGGGTACTCGTTGCAGTTTCCAATGACAACAGATCCAAAGTCGTCCGTCTCTTCAATCGAATTTGCATATGACCTGGTGCCGGTATTGCCGGAAGGATGATATATTTTCCTCCATGTCTCATATCCGTTTTCATCTGTCTTAATCACGAGGGTGGCGCTGTCTTGCTTGCCTGCGATCAGGTAACCGCCATCCTCTGAGAGTGCAATGGCATTTCCTGTTCCGTTAGGCAATTTTCGGGTCCAAATTGTATCTCCTGTCGAGTTGGTTCTGGTAAGCACAATATCGGTGTTTACTGATTCACTCAAATTACCGCAAATGATAAAGCCATCGTCGTCGGTTTCACTGAACACTGATTCATACATCTTGGGGGGTCCGGCATAAGTCTTTGTCCAGAGGGTATCCCCGAATGGATTTGTGCGGATAAGCCATGTGCCCACACTGCCATTTTGCGTAAACACAGATCCACATAACGCGTAGCCTCCATCCGAAGTTTGGATTGCCGGGCCGGGATAGGCAGGTTGGTCGTCAAGAAAGATTTTGGAGAATGAGATCTGGCAAAATGCAAGTCCGGGCATGAACAAGATCACGAGTGCTGTAAAGAGTGTCTTCATATGAGTTATTTATCGTTTGTTAATGGTTTATTTTCGTCCCTCGTCCTTCGTCCTTCGTCCCTCGT
>DAIRDK010000055.1:0-13769 GCA_036796175.1 Bacteroidales bacterium
ATGAACTCAAAACTCAAAAGTCAAAACTCAAAACTGCTGTCGTTGTCCGGTGTTCGGTTTAGTGCCTTAATGCCCAATGCCCAGTTCCCCGTTGCCCTATCGCAGCCATTGCGCTCTCATTAGCCCGGTTAGAGAAACTCTAAAGAGAGAGAAAATACTTCCGGGTAAATTTCAGGTTTGCATGAAGGATCTCCAGGATGTAAATCCCGGCAGGATATGAGTTGTAGGGAATGACCACCCGGCCCTGTTTTACGGAACCCTGATTTTCCATAAACAACTTCCTCCCGGTCATATCGTAGAGGCTTACGGCAACCGGCTGAGGGGTTGGGAAATCCGTGAACACAAGCAGCCTGTGCGTTGTTTTATCATTATAGATATCGATCCCAGCCGCAGGATCGGTTTCATCCACCGATACAGTATAATCGAGGTAGAAATTATCGATATAAAGCACGGTGCCTTCAGTCGGGGTCTCCAGGGCTGACGAGATCGCCAGGATGTTCATGGTATCGGGCTGAAGGAGGGTGTCGTAATCGATCCATGCCGAGAAGGGAGCCCAGTCGGGCACCGTATCCCGGGCCGAAAAGACGCCAAACCCGATGGTGTCGCGCTGGGTGCCCATCCATTTCAACAGCCCGATCCCGATCGCGCAGGTATCGCCGCCTACCGGGTAATACCGATAGAACCCTTTCAAGTGGGTCGGCATGTCACTGATGGGAACACCGCCAACAATGCCGTACGACATCGCGGAGATATCGATGATCAGCTGGCCCAGCGTGACCACCCCCGGGATATTTCCAACAAAGGTGATGTTCTTCGTTTCCAGTTTTGCCGAAAAGCTTCCCGATTGATGGTCGGCGCTTTTATTGACCACAGTTGTTCCGAAAAAGGGGATCGAGCTGAGCTCCATGTTCGGCGTATCCCAGTATTGCGGGTCGTCATAGGCGCCATAATCGATCCATGTCTCGAAATCGTTGTTCGGTATGGGGGTTTGGCCCATCGTGGCAAATGATAGAAGAAGGGCTGCAGCAGGTATTATAAAGTAAATCATTTTCATGGTTCATCTTTTTTACCGCAAAGACGCGAAGGCGCGGAAGGATGTTTCAAAGCAAAATTAAGCCAAATCACGTACCTTTGAATAAAATTCCCATGATGTTGTCCCGGATCCTCACGCTGTATTTGTCATTTGTCATTTGTACTTTGTCATTACAAGCCCAGGACAACTGCTCAACCGAGCTGAACAAGAAGGACTCCGAGATTTACAACGACGGGGTTTCTTTTCTTAAACGCGGCAACTACACCATGGCGATCCAGTCGATGAAGCAGGTGCTGAACACCAATCCCGACAACGTGGATGCGATGTACGTCATGGGCCTCTCATGGTACAAGCAGTCCAATCCGAATCTGAAAGAAGCCGAAAAATATTTTACGAGGACGATCTCCCTTTGTCCCACCTATGATGTGTATGCTTACTACTACCTCGCCGAGATCGCGTACAGTTTCGAAAGGTTTGACGAAGTCATCTCCTACCTCACCGAATTCCTGAAGGATGTGGATAAGATCAAGACGGACGAAGATTACAACCGTGCCATCCAGCTGCTTGATTATTCCAGGTTCTACCGCGACATCACGAGCCATCCCGTGCCTTTCAACCCGGAAGTAGTGGACGGGATCTCGACGCCGGAGAACGAGTACCTGGCGATCCTGTCGCCCGACAACCAGACGGCCTATTTCACCCGTGAACGGAAAATGATGCCCGATCGTAACTCCATCATCCAGACCAGCCGGTTCCATGAGATCTTCATGCACTCGGAACGCAATGGAGACGGTGCATTCACCGAGGGGGAGGACATGCCCGATCCGTTCAACATTTTTTCAAACGAAGGCGGTGCGACGCTAACTGCCGACAACAACACACTCTATTACACCGTATGCCAGTACGACAAGAACAACGGATACCTCAACTGCGATATCTTTTATTCAGAACGCCTGAACGACGAGTGGAGTCAGATCACCAATGCGGGCCCCACGATCAATACCGCCAATACCTGGGAATCGCAGCCCAGCATTTCGGCCGACGGGAAGACTTTGTTCTTTGTCAGCGACCGTCCGGGCGGATATGGAGGCTACGACATCTATAAATCCGTTAAAAACGATGACGGGACCTGGGGTGCCGCCATCAACATGGGGCCGCTGATCAACACCCGGGGGAATGAGAAATCACCGTTCATTCATCCCGACGGGCAGACACTGTATTTTTCCTCCGATGGTCTTATGGGAGTCGGGGGATATGATATATTCTTCACGAAGATCCATGACGACAACACCATCGACAAACCGCAAAACCTGGGGTACCCGATCAATTCTCCGGAGGATGAAGTCGGTTTTTTTGTCAGCACAGACGGGACCAGGGGATTTTTTGCCTCCAATAAATTTCACGGCAAAGGGGGCTGGGACCTGTATGCGTTTGATCTGTACGATGCCGCACGGCCCGAGAAAGTCCTTTTCATCAAAGGGAGCGTCAAGGACGAACAATCGGCGGAGCCTGTGAAAGCAAGGATCGAGCTCCGGAATCTCGAAACGAAAAAGATCAGCGAGATCCCGCTTGACACCAACACCGGGAAATACGTTGCGGTGAGGCCATTCAAGAACGACTATGTCATGACGATCAAGAAGGAAGGGTATGTCTATGAGTCGAAGTACATCGCCAAATCGGATTCCGAATTCCGTGCACCGGCCCAGGTTGACGTCGAGATCCAGCCCATCGAACTGAATAAATCGTACCGGATCAACGATATTTATTTCGCCACCAATTCGGCAGAGCTCACGGAAGAATCGAAAGCCGTCCTGGACCAGATGATCGAGTTCCTGGACTTTAACAGCACAATGTGCATACAGATCCAGGGTCATACGGACAATATCGGCAACGATGCAGATAATCTCAGGCTTTCGGACGACCTGGCCAAATCGGTTTACGATTACCTGGTCGATCGCCACATCGATCCGGCAAGGCTTTCCTTCCGGGGATTCGGCGAGACGGATCCCGTGGCGCCAAATGATACTGAGGATGGGCGTGCCAAAAACAGGCGGACCTGTTTTGTTATCACAAAAAAGTAAACGGTCGGATTATTTTTTATTTTTGTACCTGCTTCGAACCGTACTTGTTTACTCTATTCACTGCTGACTGATGATTTTAAAGGTTCTTCTTGTTGACGATCACGCCCTCGTCAGAAAAGGATTCCGTGCCTTGTTGTTAAATTATTTTCCCGACTGGGAGATTCGGGAGGCCGGGAACGGCGTCCAGGCCATCCTCACTTGTTCTTCCGTCGCCCAGGATATCGTCCTGATGGATCTCGACATGCCCAAGCTCGACGGCCTTACTGCCGCCCGGGAGATCCTGCGTTCCAGTCCGGGGACCCGGATCCTGATGGTCACCATGCATGAAGAGGAGGAGCTGTTCCTTAAAATGCGTGACGCAGGTATCATGGGGGTAATTTGCAAAGCTGCAGGGGACGAGGAACTGCTCAATGCGCTCGATAAAATCCGGCGGGGGATCAGGCATTTTCCCGAGATCGGATCCTGCATCTTTGATCCGTTGCCCGGCGGCACACGCGACAAACCCCAGACAGGGCTCGCTTCACTCACTGCCCGTGAGGCGGAGATCTTCCGGATGCTGGCTTCCGGGAGGTCTTCCTCCGCGATAGCTGAAGCCCTGTCGATCAGCGTAAAAACGCTCGACACCCATAAGATGAGCATCTTCAGGAAATGCGGCGTTCATTCCCAGTCCGACCTGGTCCGCTACGCATTCCTCCATAATGCATTCTGAACTCCGTTAAATCCATTACCTTTGGGTATAAAACGGATCTGCGTGAGACATCTCGTTCCCATCCTGTTATTGGTTATCCTTGTTTCAGATCCTGCCCAATCCCAGCCTACGTTTGAGAGAACATACGGCGGCAAGGGGGATCAGTATGGCTTTGGAGTAGCGGTCCTGCCTGACGGATATGCGGTATGCGGGCATACGGCCTTACCCGGCTCCCTGATCACCGATGTCTGGGTGCTCCGGCTGAATGAGGATGGAGACACCATTTGGACGAGACAGTACGGCGGACCGGGAATCGACAATGGCCGCTCCATTTTGGTAACAGACGACAGCAACCTGGTTGTATGCGGCACCTGGTCTCATACGGATCCTCCCAAATCCGATTTTCTCCTGATCAAACTCACCATGGACGGTGATACCCTCTGGACACGGTCGTTGTTCACCCCGCTCAGCGCGTACGGATATTCCGTAGCCCCTTTCGGGAAAGGTTACATCCTTTGCGGCTATGCTGATTCCGCCCGCAGCACACCCCGCATGATGATCGTCCGGGTGGATTCCATTGGGGAAGTCCTCTGGGCCCGCTTATTCGGAGATACCGCTTCCACCGCGGGATTCTCTGCCGTGGCCACGACGGACGGGGGAGTCATTGCCTGCGGGTACATCGACACGTTCACGCCCGCATGGAACCGGGATATCTATGTGGTGCGCACCGGCGGTAACGGCGATACGGTCTGGACACGGCATTACCCGAACTCTCAATACGATGTGGCCTGGTGCATCAGCCCGGCGGCAAACAACGGGTTTATCATCACAGGGTACCGCAATTACTTGGGCTCAACCGGCACTCAGCTGTACATCCTGCGGATCGATGGCGCAGGGAATGTCATGTGGGAAAAGAATTACGGCCAATCTGGCAACGATATCGGCTATTCGGGCACAGAAACCGAGGATGGCGGTTTTATCTTCTGCGGGGAAAGCAACGAACAAGGGAGCGAGTATAAACCCCTTTACCTGGTCAGGACCAATCCTGTCGGCGATACCCTTTGGACCCGTTTGTTAGGGGGATTCCCCACCAGCTCGGGGAGCTGCGTGCAGCTGGCCGGAGATGGCGGATTCATTATTGCCGGCGGGACGAACAGTACATCGCCCGATACCTGGTACGACGTGTACGTGGTCAAGACCGATGCGGAAGGAACCATAACATCGGTGGGTCCGGAAACAGGAAAAACATCAGGGATGAGTATCTTTCCAAATCCTTCGGACGGCCTCTTTCACATCGTCGCCGACGGCCCGGTAACCTGCGCTGAACTCCTTGATATGACCGGAAAGATCGTGTTTTGTCAGCATTATTCCCCACCGTTAAACTCCGGGTTGTCCATTCATCTTCCCGGGCTTGTTCAAGGATTTTATTTAATCCGAATAACAACCTTACAAAATAGGCTGTCCTCCCCCCTGATCATCAGGTAATTTTCCATTCGGGACCTTAGAAAAAGGATCCCGGTCTCAGGTATTCACCTTAGGCATATTCCGGGTAAAATACGGTTATTACCTTATTTTCCAGTCTGTTCATCCACCCTATTTTTGGATCTCAGAAAGGACCGAATGACACTCATTCAGCAGATCGCTATGACCGGCTGGCCGGAAATAAAACTCCTGTATGTTATGTCGGCGGGCTTGATCCGCCCCGGATTTGCGGAACTGCAAATCCCCGCATGTCACGGGATCTCGATGACGACCGTATCGGTTTGCATGGATACGGGAAGGGAAAAGGGGTCGCCTCCGTCAGATCTGGCGCAGCAGGTTGGCCATTTCGATGGCAGCGAGAGCTGCATCGAAGCCCTTGTTGCCGCCTTTGGTCCCCGCACGTTCAATGGCCTGCTCCAGGGAGTCGGTGGTAAGCACTCCGAAGATGACCGGCTTGCCGGTTTGCAGTCCGACCTGGGCAACCCCTTTTGAAACCTCGGCCGCGACGTAATCGAAGTGCGGAGTTGCACCGCGGATGACCGCACCCAGGCAGATCACGGCATCGTACTTGTTTGACGCCGCCATGCGTGAGGCAACGACCGGGATCTCGAACGAGCCGGGAGCCCAGGCGAGTTCGATGTCTTTCTCCTCAGCGCCGTGACGTTTCAGGCCGTCGAGGCAACCCGACAGCAGTTTCGCGCTGATAAATTCGTTGAAACGTGAGATCACGATGCCGAATTTCAGACCCTTGGCATCCAGTTTACCTTCGATGGTTTTCATATGGTTTTGTGTTTAATTGTTATACGGATCTTTTTTTCTTTGCAACTTTTTCAATATTCAGAATATGTCCCATCTTCTCCTTCTTGGTTTGGAGATAGCGGAAATTCTGTTCACTGGTGTCGGCCTGGATCGGGATCCGTTCCGTGATCTCAAGCCCGAATCCTTCGATCCCCGTGATCTTCCTGGGGTTATTCGTCAGCAGGCGGAGTTTGCGTACCCCCAGGTCGGCCAGGATCTCGGCGCCGATCCCGTAATCGCGGGCATCAGCAGGGAATCCGAGCGCGGTGTTCGCCTCCACCGTATCCATCCCCTTGTCCTGAAGGGAATAGGCCTTGAGTTTGTTGACCAGCCCGATGCCCCGACCCTCCTGGCGCATGTAAAGCAGGACGCCCCTTCCCTCGAGACTGATCTTTTTCATGGCGATATCGAGCTGTTCGCCGCAGTCGCACCGGAGAGAACCAAATACATCCCCGGTCAGGCATTCGGAGTGAACCCGGGTGAGTACCGGCTTCCCGTCCGCAACAGCCCCCTGAACCAACGCAACGTGGTTTTCTTTCGTGATCCGGCTGACGTAGCTATAGGCCGTAAAATCGCCGTACTTGGTTGGAAGAAAGACCTTCGATACACATTCGATCAGCTTTTCGGTACGCCGGCGGTGGTCGATCAGGGCCGCAATGGTGATGATCTTCAGGTTGTGCTTTTTGCAGTATTCCATCAATTGCGGCACGCGGGCCATGGTCCCGTCCTCGTTCATGATCTCGCAGATCACACCGGCCGGATACAGGTCGGCCATGCGGGCCAGGTCCACTGATGCTTCGGTATGGCCCGCCCTCACCAGCACTCCGCCTTCCTTGTACTCGATCGGGAAGATGTGCCCCGGGCGGGTGAAATCCTTGGAAGAGGAGGTCGGATCGATCACGCGGCGAATCGTCATCGCCCGCTCATGGGCGGAGATGCCCGTGGTGCATTCGTGCGCATCAATGGAAACGGTAAATGCCGTCCGGTTCGGATCGGTGTTCTTCGCTACCATCCGCTCGATATGAAGTTCTTCCAGGCGTTCCCTGATGATCGGAAGGCAGATGAGCCCGCCGCCGTATTTGGCCATGAAATTGATGGCTGCAGGCGTCACTTTTTCGGCCGCCATCACAAGATCTCCCTCGTTTTCCCGGTCTTCGTCGTCAACCACCACGATCATTTTTCCTTTTCTGATCTCCTCGATGGCTTCTTCTATGGTGTTGAATTTATACATAATCAATCAATGAATCCTTTATCGGCCAGGAACCCGAGATCGATCGTCCCGTTCCCCCGGTCCTGTTCTGCAAGTCGTTCAAGATATTTCGCAATCATATCACATTCGATATTCACCAGGTCCCCGCTTTTCTTATCCGTAATGACCGTTTCCGACATGGTGTGTGGAATGACGGAAACAGTGAATCCCGATGAGTCCACGCTCACCACCGTCAGGCTGATCCCGTCAACCGCAACGGATCCCTTTTTGGCGATATATTTCAGGATCTCTTTTGATGCGGAGATCCGGAACCATTCTGCGTTTTCGTCCCGCCAGCGGGTCCCGATGCGTCCGGTGCCATCGATATGGCCACTTACCAGGTGTCCCCCCAGCCGACCGCCCAATTGGAGAGCCCGCTCCAGGTTAACGCGGCTGCCCGGGACCAGTTGGCCAAGATTGCTGCGGCTGAGGGTTTCGGGCATCACATCCGCAGTAAAAGAACTCTTGTCAAAGTCAGTGACCGTCAGGCAAACACCGTTGATGCTGATGCTGTCGCCTTCATGCATGTCTTCTGTTACCCGGGCGCCATGAATGGTCAACCGGGATGACTTTGCACCTCGTTGCACGGCCTGAACCGTTCCAATCTCTTCAATAATTCCCGTGAACATCTTTTTGTCCGTTTATCCGTTTATCTCCTGATCCTCCCCGATATCATCAGGTCTCCTCCCAACTTCGTTATCTCCAGTTCCTCCAGCCCGATCGCCTGCTCCATCGTCGCGATCCCCTGCCCTCCTACCGGCGTCGGTGCCTTTTCGCCCCCCAGGATCTTCGGCGTAATGAACGTTACCACCCGGTCGACGATCCCTTCCCGGAGCGCAGAAAATGCAACCTGGCTGCCACCTTCGATCATTACGCTGTCGATATCCATGGTCCCAAGCGCTTTCATCAGGAACGGGAAGTCGACTTTCCCGTTCTTCTCGGGGCAGACCAGCACCTGGGCCCCGGTGCGCTCAATTTCTTTTCTTTTCTCTTTCGATGCCTGTTCCGTCGTTGCAACCAGGGTCAGCTGCGGCTCATTCGTGAGGACGTGGGCTTCCGACGGGATGCGCAGGGTTGAATCCAGGATTACTTTCAGCGGCTGTCGGGTCTTCGTCCGTTTCAACCGGACATTCAGCAGGGGATCATCCCAGATGACGGTGTCGATCCCCACCAGGACTGCGCCGTACCGTTGACGCATGCGGTGGACCAGGGTCCTGGAGGACTCTCCTGTGATCCATCGGGATGCATTGGTCACGGTAGCGATCTTTCCGTCGAGTGTCATGGCCGTTTTCAGTACGACGTAAGGCAGGCCGGTCGTCACGAATTTGATGAACGGTTCATTCAGCCTGCGGGCTTTCTCTTCGAGCATTCCGGTTTCCACTTCGATCCCCGCACGGCGGAGGACCTCCGATCCGGATCCGGTGACGGACGGATTCGGATCGGCCATGGCGATCACCACCCTGGAGATTCCGCTGCGGATCAGCAAGTCGGTGCAGGGAGGCGTTTTGCCGTGGTGCGAACAGGGTTCCAGCGTGACATAGACCTCAGCTCCGGCAGGATTGGTGGCGCATGCGGCGATCGCTTCCGCTTCTGCGTGCGGACCGCCGAAATAGCCATGGAAACCCTCCCCGATGATCTCTCCGTTCTTAACCACCACGGCTCCGACCAGCGGGTTCGGGCGGGTCCATCCCGCTCCACGCTCTGCCAGCCGAATGGCCCGGGTCATGTATTTGGTGCTGTTTCCCATTCCAAAACAAAAAGCCCTGAAGGTTCTCTCCAGGGCTGCAAGTAGTTTGAAAGGATTAAATAGATGAATACAATCATTCGTCTCTATTCTTCTTCCATCCAGACTTTAACTGTCGGTGCCGTAGTTTCAACGGCTCGCTCCCTTTCGGGAATCGCGGACTGTACCGCCGATCGGGAATTTCACCCTGCCCTGAAGAATATCCTGTTACCAGGAACTTAACTGCAAATATACAACAATCTTTTCACCTGTGAATCATTTCACAATTATTTTTTATACTCCACTGATTGATCTGCATTTAAAGAAGAAAGGGTGGTCAATTGACCACCACTTTTTCAGTTGCTGTTTCGTTGTCGTTTTTGACTTTGACCAGGTAGATCCCGTTGGGCTGCTTGCCAAGGTCGATTTGTTCGGTCAGGACTTTCTTCGTTGTGTTGATGGTCTTTTCCAGGATTGTCCTTCCCGTTATATCAGTGATCAGCAGGCTTACCGGGCCTTTGTTCCCGTTGTTCAGCGTGAGCGTAAACACACCGCTGGTCGGGTTGGGGCTGATCTGCAGACCCAGTTTAAGGGTTGCCGGATCGGGAATTCCGGTGCAGGGATCGATCAGGATGAGCACATCGTCGGAAGCGGTGCCAATGCATGGAGGCAGAGCCTCGACGTTGAGGGTCAGGGTTACCGAACCGCCTGACTTATCTCCCGGGCCCGGACCGTACACAGTCGCCAGTTTGGTGGGATCCAGGAAGACGCCGTCACCGGAGGTAGTCCACTGGAGCAAGCCCAGGAACGTACCGGAGCCCTGGATCGGGATGGTAGCCATCCAGGCGCAATACGTAGTGTCATTGCCGGCGGATACGGTGGGCAGTTCGTTCACTACCACGTCGATGGAGTCGGTCATCGTGGAGGTTCCGTCGTTAATATCGACATAATACCGTGTCGTTTCGGTCGGATAGACCACCGGGTTGGCGATATCGGAGTTGAATCCCGGGGGATTTGAAGTCCAGGCATACGTATAAGTACCTGATCCGCCCGATGCACCTGCGTTAAGCTGAGACGAGTCGCCCAGGCAGATCGTGCCGGGTGTGGCGGTCGTGTTTGCCGTCAGCAGGTTGGCAAAGCTGAACGAGGCGATGCGGGTCCTCCAGTTCGCCTGGGATGTGGTTTGATAATACTCCTGTGTGTACCAGAAGGTCATGGGGGAAGCGGGGTCGGTGTTCATGCTGCTGTAATCGCCCCAGCGGCTGGGGTTTCCGCTCCAGGTATTGGTTTGCGAGCCACCGCCGTTGATGATGCCGCTTTCCTGGAGCGTCATTTCACCCAGCGGGTCGCTGGCCATGCGCCCGGTATAACGGATCGACGGGTACATGTCGGCGCTGGAGATGCTGTAACCCATGGCGATGTTGTTGTTGGAATCGATGGAGATGCTCGGCATCCAGCGGCAGAGTCCGTCGGAGGGAGCGTATGTGCCTTCCTGGTATTTGCTCCAGGGCACTGATGCATCGGTTTTCCTGAGCTCGTACCAGCGGAGTCCGGCGATGTTCGAACCCACGTTGACTGTAGCGCAACCTACGATCGACCAGTGATCGGAGAACTTGCGGAAAGGCAGGCGCTGCATGAAGGTGCCGGAGAACGGATCCAGTTTCACGTTGGTTCCCTTCTGCGGAATGCCGCTCGTGATGTTCGGGTTGAACGAGGTCACCCCGATATTTTCACCGGCTACGAAGGTTGAGTTGGCTGTGTTGGTCCAGTCAGTTGTGAATTTGTATACTGCAATTTTATCTGGAGTATCGTTATGGAACATGAAGTATTCCGGTGTGCCGAGCGGCGGGAACTCGCTGTCGCAGTCGGCAGGGAGGATACGCCACGCGTCATTGCTGGCGGCCAGCGTGAACATTACCATTTGGGCGCTCGGATCGCCGGTGAGCATTTTATCGCGTTCGAAGACCACTGCGGCAACCCCTTTATAGGAGGTAGAGCCGGCAGAGAAACGGTTGCATGACATGTAGTAACCGTCAACCCAAACGCCGAATTTCGGGTAGTCGGGCAGATCATCGAACTGATACTGGTACCGGTTCCATGAACCCGTGGGATCTCCGGTCTGGGATACGGCGATCATCATGAAGAACGGTCCGTTCGGTAAGTTAGGCAATGAGAACTGGGTGAAGAGCCAGCGGTCAGCCTGTTCATCGTACAGCACGATCCCGTCACCATCGTTATGATTGTTGGGCATCCCGGTCCAGACCGAGCTGTTGTTGTAAGGTCCGAAAAGCAGGGAGCCTGTTTTGCTGTACACGGCATACTTCAGGTTAACCATGGCGACATAATGGTTGGGTCCGACATCACCGTCAGTATCCGGCGGACAGACGCCACTGTTGGCGGCAACCCCATCGAAGTTGGAGATGGTGGTATCTGCATTGGTCGTGCCGAAGAAGGTCTGGGCGATCGGATCGACGAATGAGGGATCCTCCTGGTGTATATTCCGTTCTTTCGGATACAGGTTATTTTTTACCACACCGTCTTTCCAGGTCATGTCGACTTTGTCGGTATTCATTTTCACCATGTCGCGCAGCGGGGGTGAAACGTCAAAATAGACCGGCTTGGAAACAATGGGTTTGGATACATCTGTCTGTGCAAAGGCCATGTTTGCGGCAAACAGAAACACAAGGGCGAAAGCGGAGATAATTCTCATGCGGTTGGTTTTATGAATTCCCCACAAAATTACAATAAAATTGGTACACACGGAAATGGCGGAACCAATATTTAACTAAATTTAGATCCTAAAATCAACCTCATGAACATCATCATAACCGGTGCCAGCAAAGGGATTGGGTACGAACTGGTCAAGTTTTTCGCCCGGAACCGCCAGAACCACATCGTAGCGATCTCACGCGACGGGGCCCAACTCCGGGAACTGGCTGCAGAGTGTCGAAAACTCAATCCGGAGTCTCATGTCACCCCTTATGAATTCGACCTGGAGCAGTTCGAGTTTTACCCATTTATCGTCCAGCGGATCGAGACCTTCATTCCGCGGTGCGAGATCCTCATCAACAATGCCGGCAGGCTGGTCAGGAAACCCTTCCGTGAGATTGCGACCGAGGATTTCGACTCGATGTACAACGTCAACATCAAAGGGGCCTATTTCTTTACCCAGGCGCTTCTGCCGATGATGCAGAAGGGATCGCATATCGTCAACATCAGCAGCATGGGAGGTGTCCAGGGAACGAAAAAATTTGCCGGGCTGTCTGCTTACAGTTCAAGCAAAGGGGCCCTGGCCATTCTTACGGAGATCCTTGCGGAAGAACTGAAAGAGGAGGAGATCATTGTCAATTGCCTGGCTCTTGGCGGGGTCCAGACCGACATGTTCAGCAAGGCCTTCCCTGGGGCAAAAGCCGTTCACAGCGCGGCGCAAATGGCGCAATACATTGCAGAATTCGCGATCACGGGATCGAAGTTCTTTAACGGGAAGGTGATCCCGGTGTCGGGGAGTGTTCCGTAGTACGTGGGATGTAGTACGTGGGAAGTAGGACGTTGGACGTGGGACTTAAAATTCAAAGATAATCGACAGAGGGGGAGTTCCCTTTTAAAAATGGTTGGATGGCGCGGTTATAGATGCCGTGGACGTAGGCGATGGCCATGCCGTAATTGGTAACGGGGATGCCGGCTTCGACTGCCGGTTTCAGCCGGTTGATCAGTTGTTTACGTGTGATCATGCACCCGCCGCACTGGATAACCATGGCATAATCATGAATGTTCCGCTCGATGCGGTTCAGCCCGGCCACCACATCGAACTCCAGTTTCCTGCCGGTGAAATTCGAGATCCAGCGGGGGATCTTCACACGCCCGATGTCGTCGCAGGAAACATGATGCGTGCAGGATTCCAGGATCAATACCCGGTCGCCGTCCTTGAGCCCGGATATTTTCGGGGTGCCTAGCAGGTAATGCTCAAAATCTCCTTTCTGCCGGGCCAGCACGATGCTGAAACTGGTGAGGGGGATCTCTTTCGGCACGGCCGCATCCGCTTTTGGAAAAACCTGGCTGTCGGTAACGACCAGCGCCGGCTTGGGATCCATTTTCCGGATGAATGCATCCACCTCACGCTCCTTCACGACAACCGCCACCCCGTCGTGATCGAGCACGTCGCGGATCACCTGCACCTGGGGCAGGATCATCCGGCCCTCCGGTGCCTCGATATCGATCGGCGTGATCAGCAGGACCACATCCCCGTATGAGATCAGGTCGCCCACCAGGGTTGTCTTCTTATACGCGGTCTCCGGCATCTGCTGCCGGATGGCTGCGATCACTTCCTCCGTGTTCTCCGGATATTTCGCGCTGAAGCCGATCACAGGAACCCCATAACGGTCACGGATCACCCGCATCAGGGAAGGCTCCCCTTTCTCCTCGTCCGACTTGTTGTGTATGACGATGAAGGGCACTTCCAGATCTGATAGGTTTTTGATAAGTTCCTTCTCCGGGGTATCAAACCGGTTATGGGTGATCACCAGGATCGCCAAGTCGATTAGTTTCAGGGCTTCGCGGGTTTTACCGATCCATTTCATCCCGAGCTCCCCGGTATCGTCAATCCCGGCCGTATCGATCATCACGACCGGACCGATCCCTTCGATCTCGATGGATTTCTTAACCGGGTCAGTGGTTGTGCCCGGAGTTTCCGAAACGATGGCAATATCCTGGCCTGT
>DAIRDK010000056.1:0-13751 GCA_036796175.1 Bacteroidales bacterium
AATCCCAGGCGGATCACG
Source organism: Bacteroidales bacterium (assembly GCA_036796175.1). Lineage (GTDB taxonomy): Bacteria > Bacteroidota > Bacteroidia > Bacteroidales > FEN-979 > DAIRDK01. The sequence continues at coordinate 19 of DAIRDK010000056.1, forward strand.
TATAATATTGATTAACAATTAGTTAAGAGAACTTGTTCGAATTTGAACAGATTCTCTTTTTTTATATTATATCTCCCCTCATTTTTTAAACTCGCTTAGAAATCAATAAAGTAGCGGGCCAGAAGATCAAAGTTCGTTTTAAATGCAGGCATATTGCGCGTTCGATGTTTACAGTTTGCATTTAAGGTATTCGAGTGATTTTCTAAAGAGGCAGAAAATATTACTTGCATATATCAATTAATATATTACTTTTGCAACGCAATTAAGTTTGAATATGAAAAATGAAAAACGTACCCTGGGTATGATCCTTGCGCCAATGATGCACGAAATGTTCCGGGCGCTAAAACAAAGAACTGGCGCTCAAACCGATGTTAAACTGACCATCGAGCAATTCGGTTTTCTCTTTGCCATCAGTGAGAAAAATGAAGAGGTTATCCAGAAGGAGATGGCCGAGATTCTTGGGAAAGATCAATCAGCCATCCTTCGTACGGTCGATTCTCTTGAGAAAAAGAATCTGATCCGGAGAGTGGTCGACCCGAAAGATCGTCGAAAAAACTTCCTGATGGTCACCAAGAAGGGGGAACAGGTCATTGAACAGTATCTGAAGATTGAATTTCAGCTTAATGAGGAATTGATGGACGGTTTAAGCCCATCAGAGATTGAAACTTTCCTCAGCGTAATCGACCACATTAAAAATAAAGCAATGACACTGTAATATTTTTTTTTAATTATAGTTGATATTATCAAATATTGATATAAATAATAATATGAAAGTAAAAGTGTTTTCAGGGATCCTGTTGGTTTTTGCCTTTGCATCTGCAACCCCCATAAACTTGTCAGCCCAAAGATCATTTTCGCTCAGAAATTGCATCGAATATTCCAGGTCGAACAACAGCAATGTAAAAGTGGCCGGCTATAATGTTGAAATTTCGAACAAGAAATTGTCGGAGCAGACTGGAACCTATCTTCCCCAGTTGAATGCTACCGGCACGTTTGATGATAACCTGCAACTAACCACCCAACTGATGCCTGCAGAGATGACCGGCGGTACCCCAGGAACGTATATCGCCGTTAAGTTTGGAAACAAGTACAGCATGAACGGCGGGCTTCAGCTTACGCAAAAAATATTTGATGCTTCGGCATACCAGCAGATCAAATCAGCAAAGCTGAACTGGAAAATTTCAGAACAAAGCCGTGAGCAAACCGACATCGATGTGGCTTATAACATCAGTCTCTCCTTTTATCAGTCGCTCGTGGTACAAATGCAGGCAGAAGTCTTAAGATCCACCCTGCTTGCCTCTGAAAAATCACTCCATTCCATAGAGTTGAAATTCAGGAATGGCATGGCAAAGAAAATCGATGTGGACAGGATAAAGGTCAGTTACAACAATACAAAATCGCAGTTGGAACAAACGGTCCTAAGCTATTCCCAATCTCTGAACACATTAAAATATAATATGGGAATGCCAGTCGACAGCGCCATTGTTCTTACCGATACATTGATCAGTGAGGAATATGATTCATTCGTGAAAGGAGCCACCGTCAAATTTCAGCTAGACAACATCATTGATTACAGGCTGCAAGAATCGAATGTATCATCCGCGAAAATTGATAAGAAAACAAAACAGTCGGCTTTTCTACCGGTCCTCTCTTTTTACGGTAACTATAACTACAACGCCATGCGGCAGGAATTTAACTTTTTCGATTCGGGAAAGGATTGGTATTCAAGTTCAGGTATTGGGCTGAAGCTTACAATTCCCTTGTTTGACGGATTTCAGAGAAACTCCAGGCTTTCACAATCCGAACTGAATGTCAAAATCGCCGAAGAAAACCTGAAACTCACAGAGCAATCCATTCGGGTTGATATTTCAAACTATGATATTCAATATGGAAACGCACTTGAAAACATTGTTAGGGAAAAAGAGAATCTTGACCTTGCGAAAAGTGTTTATGCCAGTTCTCAACAGGAGTACCAGCAAGGAACTTGCTCCACCCTCGACCTCATTCAGTCTCAAAGTTCCTATCTCGTTGCTCAGAGCTACTATTACGATAAACTGCTAAAGCTATACCTGGCACGGATTGATCTCGAAAAATCGAAAGGTTCATTAATGAGTTTTATAAACACCTTAAAGTAAAAATACCCATGAAAAAGATCATTGTCATTGTAATTGCCATATTGCTGATCATAGTGTTGATCCTTCGTCTTTCTGTTAATTATAAGAAGGTCAATGCAAATAAAAATGTCAGCACTGATCTTCAATACGTATCCGTTAAGGTGACCCCTGTGAAGAAGCTGTCTCTTGATGGCAACCTTCATCTCGTTGGCCGAATGGAAGCATTTTCCGTAGTGGATGTGGCAACCGAAACCTCGGGAAAAATAACGAGCCTCACTGCGGAATTGGGCCAGGAAAAACCGAGAGGCAGTGTCATCGCAGTTATCGACAATACCTTACGGAATCTCGCCGTTCAAAAGGCTCGAAGCTCAAAGGCAAGACTTGAGAAGGATCTTGGAAGGTACAAGAACCTGTTTGCCGGCGGCAACATTACGGAACAGCAGCTTGATGATGCTCAGAAATCCTATGATGATGCCGTCATCTTGCTTGAGCAGGCCGAAAAAGAGCTTCTTGATGCGACCCTCCGTGCGCCGGTTAGCGGGACGATCATTAACAAGTATGTTGAACAGGGAGAATACATCAACACAGGAAGTCCGGTCGTCAAGATGATCGATATATCCAGGCTAAAAATAAAATTAAGCGTTTCAGAAGCCAATGTTTACAAGCTGAAACCGGGTGATAATGCCACTGTTTCAACAGATGTTTATCCCGGCGCATCTTTTACAGGGAAGATATCTTTCATCAGCGCACAGGGTGATGATGCCCATAATTATCCTGTCGAGATTGAAATCCCAAACAATTCAAAACATCCATTAAAAGCCGGCACATTCGCGAATGTGTGTATTATACTCCCTTCGCACGCGGAGGCATATTTTATTCCACGTTCTGCCTTGATCGGCAGCATCGGGAATGCCGAAGTTTATATTGCCGAAAACAACAAAGCGGTACGTAAAAAGGTCGTTGTTTCGGACGGGAACGGGGATTATCTCAAGGTGATATCCGGGCTTAATACCGGTGACCAGGTCATTGTGAGCGGACAGATCAATCTCTCGGACAACAAGGAAATAAAAATCACAAAATAATCTTCTGAACATGTCAATTACTGAAATAGCGATAAAAAGGCCGACGTTGGTCGTTGTAATTTTCTCGGTACTGACCATACTGGGAATCACTTGCTATAATCTGTTGAATTATGAATTGATGCCGAAGCTGAGCTTCCCTTCAATCAGCGTTACCACTTCCTATCCCGGGGCTTCCGCGAACGAAGTGGAAAGCTCCGTAACGAAAAAACTGGAAGATGCACTGTCGGGTCTGGAAGATGTGGACAATATGACCTCCTCTTCTCAGGAAGGGGTCTCCTCCATTACTGTCGAACTAAACTCCAATGCCGATGCTGATAAAGCAGTGGAAAATGCCCAGCGCAAAATTAATGCTGTGCTCGCATCGCTCCCTGACGGGGTTAAAACACCATCTGTAAATAAATTTTCGTCAGACGAAATGCCAGTAATAAAACTGGGAGTAACATCCAGCCTTCCTAATACCGAATTGTATGATCTCGTTAAGAACCAGATAAAGCCGCAACTCTCAAAGCTGAACGGAGTGGGGCAGGTATCTCTCGTCGGCGGCAACGAAAGAACAATAAAGATCAACATCAGTAAAAGCAAGCTGGATGGCTATAAGGTCTCGGCGAGCCAGGTTTACCAGGCGATCAAGAATGCAAATCTTGAACTGCCGACCGGAAAAGTGGAAGATGAAGGTAAACAATACACGGTGAGATTGTTGGGGAAACTTAAGTCCGTTAAAGAATTTCGCAACATCACCGTTGCCAGGAACACCGACGGCAGTGGGATCAGGATCTCCGACATTGCGGAAGTGGAAGACGGGATTGGTGAGCAGACCAACCTGAACAAGATCAACGGCAGCAGCTCGATCGGCATTCTGGTGCAAAAGCAATCGGATGCGAATACAGTGGATGTCTGCAAGCGGGTAAAACTGGAGCTTGTATCTCTTGCAAAGGAATACCAGGGCAAAAACCTGAAATTCGACATCGCTTCCGACAGTTCGATCTATACGCTGAAGTCTGCCAACGCCGTGATGGAAGACCTGATGTTCGCCGTCCTGCTTGTTGCGTTTGTCATGTTTCTATTCCTTCACAGTTTGCGCAACTCCTTTATTGTGATGATCTCCATTCCCTGCTCCATCATCTCCGTATTCGTGGCCATGTATATCTTCAATTTTTCGCTGAACATGCTCACGCTGATGGCACTTTCACTCGTGATCGGGATCCTGGTAGACGATTCGATCGTGGTTCTTGAAAATATCTACCGCCATTTTGAGATGAAGAAAGACAAGCGAACTGCCGCGCTGGATGGCAGGAACGAGATCGGCTTCACAGCTGTTGCCATCACGATGGTGGACATAGTAGTATTTCTTCCCCTTTCCCTGGTGTCAGGCATGATCGGCCATATGTTGAAGGAATTTTCGCTGGTGATCGTCTTTTCAACATTGATGAGCCTTTTCGTTTCTTTTACCGTGACACCTCTGGTTGCGTCGCGGATTGGCAAGATCCAGGATCTTACGAAAAAATCGCTCATCGGGCATTTTTCAAACTGGATAGAGGCGAATTACAGAAAAATGCTGAATGCTTACGAAAGTACGCTGCGCTGGGGGCTGAACCATCGCAGAACTGTCTATCTTTTAACGACGTTGCTGGTTATCCTGTCATTAGCCATGTTGGGTACGGGTTTGGTTGGGACGGCTTTCATGAAAGACGGCGACCAGGGTGAGTTTATCGTCAAGATTGAGGGAGAGCCTCAAAACACCGTGTACCAGACTGCTCAGCTAACACAGAAAGTGGAAGATCTGCTGCTGAAAAAGTCCGAAGTCGTGAAGGTTTTTTCCAACATAGGTTACTCAAGCGGTGATCTCGGATCCTCATCCGGAGAGAAAAACAAAAGCGAAATTACGGTGACCCTTGTTTCGAAAGAAGACCGTAAACTTTCGGTGGAGCAATTTGCGGCGATGATCAAGAAAGAAGTTCAGGAAATTCCGGGCATTAAAGTGACTTCCACACCTACCTCGATGATGGGAATGGCCGAGGATGCACCGATCCAGATACTTTTGCGGGGTTCCGATGTCAACCGCCTTTATGAGATCGGCGACAGCATCATGACGATTATTAAAACCATTCCCGGTACCAACGACATCAAGTATTCGGTGGATAAAAGCAAACCGGAGCTCCAGGTCAACCTGGACAGGGAAAAGATGGAGCAGCTGGGACTGAATGTTCAACAGGTTGGGACCATTATGAATCTCGCTTTTGCTGGGAACACCGATCTACAGTTTTCAGAATCAGGGTATGATTATCCCATTTCCGTTCAGCTCGATCAGTTTGACAGGACGAGCGTTGACGATGTCGGTTCGCTCACTTTTCTCAACAGCAGGAATGAACCGGTGGAGTTGAAGAATTTTGCCACTATCTCACAGTCCCTTGGTCCCAATAAACTTGAGCGGTACAATCGTATTTCCTCCCTCACAGTGAAATGCAGCGTTTTTGGCCGTCCGGTCGGGACGGTGGGAGAAGAGATAAAAGCAGCGGTCGGGAAAAAGATCCATGCCAAAGACGTGATTATTGACTACAAAGGACAGATGGAAAGGCAGGCGGATGCTTTCGGCAGCCTATTCACTGCCATTTTCGCCGCTTTTGTTTTTGTATATTTGGTCATGGTGGCACTTTATAATTCATACTTCTATCCTTTTGTGGTCTTGTTTTCAATCCCTGTTGCGGTCATTGGCGCCATCTTCGCACTGGCTCTTTCCGGCGAGCCGATAACCATTTTCGCCATGATCGGCATGATCATGCTGATCGGTCTGGTATCGAAGAATGCCATCCTACTGGTGGATTTCACCAATAAGTTGAGAGGAGAAGGGCGCAGCGTGGTTGAAGCCCTGATTGAAGCGGGCAGGGAAAGATTGAGGCCAATCCTCATGACAACATTATCCATGGTTTTCGGGATGCTGCCTATCGCTCTAGCATCCGGTGCAGGTGCCGAAAGCAAAAATGGCCTGGCCTGGGTGATCATCGGAGGGCTAATCAGTTCCCTTTTGCTTACGTTGGTCCTGGTCCCATCGATTTACCTGAGTATGGAAAAGTATAAAGAAAGACTCAGCAATATTTTTTCAAAACGGCTTAGTGTTCGTTCAACCATTCCTGCACAGACCTCGCCTTCTCAGCATGCAACAAAAGAGTTATGAAAATTGTTTAGAATTGGAAAAAAGTACATGAGATTATTTAGGTATAATATGGATATAATACAGGTATTTGAAAAAATTGTCGTATATTTACCGGGTATAATAAAGGCATAATACAGGTAAGATGTTTGAGAAAAAACTGGAATTCGATTTTACAACCAACCAGGAGATCCTTAAAAGGATCAGCAGTATTGACGGGTTCAGGTCGACCTGGCATGGAATAGAAAAAAAGGAAAACAGGTACCTGAAGGAACTCCGGCAGGTTGCAACGATCCAGAGTATCGGGTCATCCACCCGTATCGAAGGTGCAACCCTGAATGATGAAGAAGTTCAGGCACTGCTTCATTCAATGAAGATAACCAAGCTCAAATCGAGGGATGAGCAGGAAGTTGTCGGGTATTATGAAGCAATGGATCTTGTACATTCCAATTTCAAGGATATTTTATTAAGAGAGAACTACATCAAACAGCTTCACGGAATACTCCTGAAGTACAGCGAAAAAGATGTCCGGCACCGGGGCAAATACAAAAGCTTTCCGAATAAAGTGGTGGCCAATTATCCCGACGGTAAGCAGAAGGTGATCTTTAACACGACAGAACCCCACCTGGTGGATAAAGAGATCCAGGAAATTCTTCAATGGAGCAACGAGCAACTGGACAAAGGGAATGTTCACCCATTAATGATCATTCCGGTTTTTATTTATGAATTCCTTTCAATCCATCCTTTTCAGGATGGGAATGGACGGTTATCCCGGCTACTGACAACCCTCCTGCTTTTAAAACATGACTATTCCTTTGTCCCCTATATTTCATTCGAGAATATCATTGAACGCAGGAAAAAGGAATATTATGAAGCCCTGATGATGGGCCAGAAATACCGGTACACCAAGAAAGAGAGGATTGATAAGTGGATTCTGTTTTTCCTGGATTGCCTGCAGGAGATGATCGATCTTCTTAACAAGAAGTACGATGTTTATAAAGACAAGGGGGGGTATTTAAATCCCAGGCAGAAAGAAGTACTGGAAACAATACGGATCAATCAACCTGTCAAGTTCAGTGATATTGTTGCTGCATTGCCGACCTATTCACAGAATACGATCAAGAAGGATCTGGTTTACCTGCTCAATGAACACCAGATTGAATCTATCGGCAGGAATAAAGGAACTGTTTACAACATCAGACAGGAAAAGACAAATAACGACTAAGATTGCACAATTTTTACAAAAGGCTTATTTCTCTTGGAATTACAAGCTACCTGATCGTGAAAGTTGCCTAACCTGTTGCCTAATTCTTCAACATCATTCTTAAGAAGTCAGCAAAATCAGCCAATAAAGAAGCCCATTCGAATCCCAGGCGGATCACATCAGCGGAAGATATCCGCTTTATCCCTGGGATCATGAGGACGCCGTAGGCGGACGAACTAATCCCAGGCGGATCACGGGAATAAATAGTGAAATGGTAAAATGGCGAAATGGTGAAATCCGGTTCGCCATTTTTCGTTATCCCTTTACCTCAGGATGAACGGCACGACCGATGCGATCAAACCCGTGCAAACCACCACCATGATGAAGAGGTTGTAACGGATGTTGTAATTCGCCAGCAGCGATTCATCGTAATATTTGGCGACGTCCTTGTCTTTATACATGAGAAGAAGCCCGTGGACCAGCTTAGATCGGGTCTGGCGCCCCTTCAACAGGCCAATGATGACCACGATGTTGACAATGATGATCAGGAAGACAAAAATGAACATGACAGCCAGCGTTGAACTTTCCGTCCTGGATTTTTCCACCATCCCCGAATTGATGCCCAGGGTGATGAGGTTAAGCAGGATCGATGTCAGGATGAAGATCGTATCCGTTTTGGTATTCTGCTGCAATTCATCCGTGATATGCTTGTGAATCTGTTCGATCATACTGTTTCTCCTTTCTTTTTTCAAATGTAATCAAATACTTTTGCACCCTTCGGTTTAATTATATGGGTAAGGTCTGGTTTGATTAAAAGGGGCTGAAAAACGAGAAATAGTCATGGGTGACTTTATCCGGCGGCTCGAACAGCATCAGCGTGGGGATTCCTGACGCCCGCGAGAAATACGGGTCCAACGCTTTTGCTTCGGCGAGGATCTTATCCGCCTCTTCCTGGTTCCCCAGGAATCTTTCTGTCAGTGCGATCATCCCTTTTGTATAGGCTTTCAGCGGGACGACTGGTTCAGGAACCGTGGCCAGGTAATCCTCAAGGTATTTCTTTGCCAGGGGCAGCTCGGTTTTAGCCAGGTCGCGGTTTTGCATTACTTTATAGATGTGGTACCGGGCCATGTCGAGTACCAGGTAATTTTTGGACGGATCGGTTTTCATGGCTTCCCTGAAATAGGTTTCGGCCGTAGCGGGGTCGTCCTTCAGCAGGCACGCAATGCCTGTTTCCATCAGAAGATCCGGGTTCTTTGTATCCTTTGCCAAGAATCCTTTCCAGAAGCTGACCCGGTCGGCTTCTTCAGGCAGCAGGTGCGCCCGTGCCTTTGCCCCATAATAAGGGTTCTCTTGTTCAAGATGCTCTGCATATTCCAGCGCTTTCAGGCTGTCCCCTCCCATGTCTTTGGGCAGCATGCCGTAAATGTCGACCAGGTAGAGCCCGGCCTCACAGTAATCGGGCTTCAGCGACAAAACCCGGTCAAACGCCCTGCAGGTTTCGGAAATTAGCGGCTTTACCTGATCCTGCTGCTGCATCTGCATCGCCATGAATGCTTTAAAAAAACAAGTAAGGGATTGATAATAAGAATAGATCACATTATCCGGCTCAAGTTCTGTCGCTTTGGCAATGGCGTTACCGATATCATCCAATGACACGCCCTCTTGCCCGGTGAACATATATAGCCTCAGCCGCGCCAACTCATACCAGGCCATGGCATTGTTCGAATCTTTGTTCAGGATGCCTTCCAGCATCTCCTTGGCTTGATCAACTTTCCCGTCCATCCGCAGATGGTACGCTTTCATGACACTTTCGTTCATCCCCGGATTTCCCGGGGTAACCTGACCGGTCAAAAAGATCATCCATGACATGGTCAATGAAATGATCAGCATTTGGCTTTTTTTCATGGTTTCTGTGTGTTGACTTTCAAAAGACTACTGCGTATTATGAATAGGCAATGAACTCCAGTTGAAATGATGGTAGCGAAATTAGGTGCCGGCATGCCGGACAGGGTTGAATTTCAGTTGTAAAACAGTTGTAAAGTGTTTACAATGGTTCTGCGCCAAAAAAAACCAGGAACAGCAGCCTTACAACAGCTTGGTGTTTTTTCTGATCACCTGGATCTCCTTACCGACAGCCTCACCGCCCCCGAATCCCGTGACCAGGTCAGGATCTCTGTCTTCGCCGGTGAGATTGGCTTGGAGTCAGGTTAAGGTGAACTCACAAGTTAATTTGTATTCTGGTTATCCAGATTCCCCAACAGATGGATCGTTCCTGAATTGTCAACAGCGAATCCATTCAGGATCACCAAATCGCCGGTAACGGTCATCTCGCTTGCGATAGTTGTCAGGTTCAGGCTCTTGCACGTGGTTCCAATGGTCAGGTTCCCGGTAAACACAGGCCAGTTGGGAGCCGCCGACGGAATCAGGACATCTGTATTGATATCCGGCACCAGGTGGTTATCCCAGTTGAGGGGATCGGTCCAGTCGCCTGAAACATTTCCTGTCCACAATCCCATAATGCCCACATAGATATACGAGGTCTTGGTCATTGTGTTCGGACAGGTGGCTCCGTTTACGGTCAGCGATACCGTGTAGTCACCACTGGCGGTGAACTGCACCTCGGGATTCTGGGAGGTGGAACTGGTTCCGTTGACGTAAGTCACTGTGCCCGGCGTGAAACTCCAATCCCACGTTACGGGCGTACCCGCGCTCAGATCAGTAAACACCACGGTGGTATTCGTGGGAACGATCAGCTGACTGGCGCTGAAATCAGCCGTTGCGGCAGGATTGACCGTGATAGTGACAGCAGCCGTCGGAATGGACCGGCATGTCACTGAATTGAGCGTGGAAACAGTGATTCGGTGATACATCGTGTTCTGGGTCAACACTCCGGGACTGTATCCGCTTGCGTTTTCGCCTGGAATCAGGTTCCATGTAAGTCCTGCATCCGTTGAAATCTCCCATTCATAAGAGATCACACCTGACCCGGTCCCTGCACCTGTGGAAGTGAGCGGGGCGGGCGCCGTTCCTGAACAGATGGTCTGATCGGCTGCAATGGAACCCGGTTGCGGGATATCCTGGACTGTGATCGTCAGCATATTACTCACCGCCGACCCGCAATACGGCGTCCCTCCATCGATGGCAATCACCTGGTAATAAGTGGTCTGGGTCAGTGCCGGCGGCTGATAACTCAAGCTGTTCGTCCCCACATTGGACCAGCTTCCGGTGGTTTTCATCTGCCATTGGTAAATGAACGGGCCAGTGCCGCCGCTAGCCTGGGTCGCAGTAATAAGCGCCGGTACTGTATTATTACAGATAGTCTGGCTGGTCGAAGCAAATGGTGCAGCGATCGGGTCATTTACCGTGATCGTAACGACATTGCTGTTCTCACTGCCGCAGGATGGAATTCCGTTATCCGTTGCCACAACCCGGAAGTAACTGGTGGCGAACATGAGTCCCGGAGCATAGGTCAAACCTGTTTCACCGGTAATATCCGCCCAATTCGTTGTCCCGTCGGGACTGCTTTGCCACTGGTAACCGTAGGGTCCGCTGCCTCCTGTTGCAGGTGTTGCTGTCAACGATGTTGCGAACGTTCCGAAACACAGCACCTGCGATGATGCTGCCACGGGTGAGGTGAATGGCGGTCTTACCGTCATGGTAATGGAATTCGACGTGGCGGGTCCGCCGGATTGGCATTGTTCGCTGGATGTCATCACAACGGTGATTACATCCCCGTCAGCCAGTGAAGATGTGACGAATGTCGGGCTGTCGGTACCCACCGGGGTGGATCCATTATACCATTGATATGAAGGGATACTGCCCCCGTTCACGGGAGTAGCCGTAAAGGTTACGCTGATGCCGTTGCAAACCGGTCCGGCAGGGAGTGCTGAAATGGAAACGCTTACCGGGAGGATCGGGTGTACGGTTACTGCGTAGACGGTCGGCACTGCGGAAGTACAGCCGTTGCCATCAGTGTACCCGACGGAAACGGATTCGGCACCTGCAGCGCTCCAGGAAACGGTGACTGTATTGTCGGTCGTTCCCCCTCCGGCAGTGATCGTTCCACCGGCAGATACGTTCCAGGTATAACCGGTCATTAGAGCGGCCGTTGTATAGACATGGCCGGTGGAATTTTCGCACACCTCCGAGGGACCCGTAATGACGGGAACAGGCAGCGGATTCAGGGTCACCGGCAGATCTGTTGGTGTGATCGCGGTACAACCATTCGGACCAGCGTAGTCAACGAAAACATGTCCTGTTCCGGTACCCCACCAATCGATCGTTGCTGTATTGTCAGATGGTCCTCCACCTGCAACGATTGCGCCTCCTGTTACCGACCAAACATACCCTGTCATCCCGGGATCCGTGGTGTACACCTGTCCAATGGTTCCCTCGCAGACCGAGGTCGGGCCGGTAAGGCCTGGCACAGGAGCAGTGTTAAATGTCACGTTGAATATCGTGGGCGAAGGGGCCGGGAACCCGGAAGCATTATCATAATTGACACTGACGGTCTGGATGCCGCCAGCATTCCAGAGCACAGTCACGAAATCATCAGTTGCCGTTCCACCAGCCGTTATGGATCCTCCAGCGGAAACAGTCCAAACATAGTTTGAATTTCCCGATTCCGTCGTATATGTGGCACTGGTGTGTACACAAATGGGATCTGCCGATGGAGTGATGGTGGGTGCAGGTAAAGTGACAAAGGTCATATCCAATCCGTATGCGGTTTCTGCAGATGTGGAAGATATTCCTTTGATCCGGTAATGATAAAGCGTGTTCGGAGTGAGTGATGAAAGTGCTGCGCTCACCGGAATGAGTGAGAGCGATCGCACGGTTGGTGGCGTACCTGCAGGTGAATTCCCGTAAGCAGTGGTCGTCCCCCATTCGAATGACATCGCAACCATTTCATTATTCGTGTTGATGTTGCCGTTTATCGTGGCTGTTGTCTGCCCGATGGAGGTTGCGGACAGCGTATTGATTGCTACGATCGGGAGTGTGAATTCATACACTCCGATATCCGGCGGGCTGGTGCGGATCACACTGGACAGGTCATCAGTGATCCCGGCAACTGTCACCCCACCATTGTTAACCTGGGGAACGGTAGTATGAAGATCAATGTTGGAAACAAATGCCGGATTTACATTGACAGAATTCAGGTCCTGCGGCAGAGCCTGCCACGCGGCAAAGTTCGGTTTTGCAGATCCGCCAAAGCTGCCGAATGCCGCACCGGATGTGTACAGATCATTGTAATCTGAAGTCAGCGTTGCGGCTGAGTTTGAAAAGATCGCATAGTGCGTCCCCGTGCCGGTCCTGATATTTGACAGGATGTTCCCAGTCATGGTATAAACAGCCGAATTTCCGCGGTAATATGCATACGTCGCTGCCGCCCCTGTAGCCGTACCGTAAATATTGACGGAATTGAAGTAAAAACCATAGGTCCCAGCGGTCGTTGATACATCGTAGAACCCGAAGAGTGCCGGATTACCTGAATTCCCACCGTTCAGTGCGATCAGGTTGTTTGAGAATTCGTTTGTCGAGACACCCGCTGCATTCCATATGCCATAGATCGTTGGCGATGCGGCAGCATTCAGGGAACCGATGTTATAGATCTTGTTCTTTCTGACGTTCCCTCCGTGCATCATCATAGCCCTCATTCCCGTTACTCCTGACGCAAGGGTGAACGTAACATTGGCGACCGTATTCCCGTCGAAATTGCACACGCCCGTGGGAGTTACATTGTAAAGCCCTATCATGGATGAAGTTCCCGAGTACTGGATCGAATTGGCAACGGTGGCGCTTCCCACCGTATTATTGGTGACATTGGCCACCCCGTTCAGGACCTCGATACCGATGAAGGAATTTGCACCTCCGATATTGAAGGACTGGATGGTGTTTCCCTGGACAGTGCTTGCCGGTGCTGTTGCGCCGGAAAGAAAAATACCGACAAGACCCGGTGGCGGAGGTAATCCGCTACCGCTGCCCATGGTGCCTGTCCATGTTCCTGCGCAGTTTGGCCCGGATCCCCCGATGAAGTTACCGCTTATCGTATGGCCGTTCCCGCCGCCGACGAAGATGGCCTGGATCGGGCAGATCGGGTTCTGGCCGGCTTCCATATAAAAGCTGTTGCCGGTAATGACACAGCCGTTGGCCACAGCTGCCAGATCGATCCCGAAACTGGGAGGATC
>DAIRDK010000057.1:0-13712 GCA_036796175.1 Bacteroidales bacterium
CGCCAAGTTCGGAAACATTTCCTGTGATGTAATCGATTTCTGCAACGCTGTTTGCACTGAATGCCCACGTGCTGTCATAGGTTGTCATCATTCCGTAAAGTTTATCATTCTGGTTGTCATAATTGATACAGGTCAGGTTGATATAAGTTGAAGGTGTGGTCAAAGGAATGGTGGTATAGTTGAATACCTGATCACGAACATGCATAGCGTAAAGAAGGCTTTGACTGTTGCCTGAAAAACCGACATAATAAAGAATGCCATGGTTGGAATCGAAGCCTGTCGCTTCAGTGATAATTCCCTGGAGTCCGGGTTCGGAGATCACTCCGAGCAGGATGGTGTTTCCGGTGGCAATATCGTATTCATTGACCCGGATAGTGTCTGCTCCTTCCATGGTCAGAGTGTAAATCCTTGCAGTGCTCATATCGATCTCCGTACTGCTTGAGAAGGATGAAAAGGTGTTGAATCCTTGCTGTTTTGTCACACTGTTAAATGAAAACAGCCCAAATCCGGAGTTCGTTACTTCTCCCGTGAGGTAATAGTTTCCGTTCCATGCATCATAGACCGAAGAGCCATAAACATAGCTTTGAAGATCGGTCGGGTCTACTACGAGGCTTGAGGGATCGAGAACCTGCCATTCAGCGATCTGCATAGCCCCGGTTCCATCGTTCAACGTCCCGATCAGGTTTATCTGTGCCTGGCTTAAGGTGCAGATGATGCCTGATATCAGGATTAAAAGATGTTTTTTCATTTGAAGAATTTTACGGATCTAAGTCGTTATGAAACACGCTGCAAAGATAATCGTTTTTTGGAATGATTCTAAATTAAGAAAGGTGAAAAGTCTAAAGTCTGAAACGCAAAGTGCAAAATGTAAAATATTACACTTTGCACTTTGCACCTTGCACTTTGCCTGCCTGCCGGCAGGCATTTGTCGTGGTACCCGGAACCGGAATCGAACCGGTACGAGTGTTACCTCATTGGTTTTTGAGACCAACGCGTCTACCTGTTCCGCCATCCGGGCTTGGTGGGGACAAAAGTACACAATTGCCAGGTAATTGACAAGGTTTGGGGTCCGGCATTCGGCATTCGGTGTTCGGCATTCGGTGTTCGGTATTTGGACTCATTAAAAATATTACTGGTTCCGCATTACTTTTTTAGTGTTAAACGGATTAAGGGATATGAGTTACAAAAATCTGGAGATCTGGAAAATGTCAGAATCCCTTGTGATCCGAATCCACATTATGACCATTAACGATCTTCCCAGTTTCGAAATGTATGAAATTGGAAGCCAGATTCGAAGGTCGATGAAATCTGTAAAGGCAAATATCGTTGAAGGATATGGGCGGAAACAATCAAAAAAAGAATATTTACAGTTTCTCAAAATCGCTTTAGCTTCAACAATCGAAACAACCGACCACCTGGAAACGCTCTACAAAACCGGATCATTGAAAGATACAGACAAATATGGGTCTTTGTTTGAAGATCTTGATCATCTGGGGAAGGCTTTACGCCGGTTTATAACCGCCGTCCAGAATGATTACCGGTCGACCGATTCAAAATAGCCAATGCCCCGCCGAATACCGAATGCCGAATACCGAAAGCCGAATACCGGACGTGTTAACAACTTTCCATTGCATCACCAGCAGGAATCCCGTATTTTTGAAAAATCATCCAAACGGTCCACCACATGGCAGTCAAGATCAAAATTTTCGGGGGCAGGGCATCGCATTACCTGGCCGAAAAAATCGCCGAAAGCTACGGCATGGAACTGGGAAACCTCATCATCCAGGAGTTTTCCGACGGCGAGTTCCAGCCCTCTTTCGAGGAGAACATCAGGGGTAATGACGTCTTCATCGTCCAGTCCACCTTCCCCCCTACGGATAACCTCTTTGAACTGCTCATGCTCGTGGATGCCGCAAAACGGGCTTCCGCCAAGAACATCGTGGCAGTCATGCCGTATTTCGGCTATGCCCGGCAGGACCGCAAGGACAAACCCCGGGTCTCCATCGCCTCGAAGCTCGTGGCCAACCTGCTGGTGACCGCCGGCGTGACCCGCGTGGTCACCCTCGACCTCCACGCCGACCAGATCCAGGGCTTCTTCGACCTGCCCGTCGACCACCTCTACGCCTCATCCATCTTCATCCCCTATATCAAGGAACTGAACCTCGAAAACATGACCTTCGCCTCCCCCGACGTAGGAGGGACACGCCGCGTCGGTTCCTATGCCAAGTACTTCCATACTGATTTTGTGATCTGTTACAAGCAACGGTCCAAGCCCAACGAAGTCGGCAAAATGGCCCTGGTAGGCGATGTCGAGGGGCGTGATGTCATCCTCCTTGACGATATTATCGATACGGCAGGAACCCTCTGCAAAGCGGCCGGGATCATCATGGACAACGGCGCCCGCAGCGTCCGGGCCATGGTCACTCACCCCATCCTGTCGGGGAAAGCCCATGAAAATATTGAAAAGTCTGTCCTTCAGGAACTTGTGGTATCCGATACGATCCCCCTGAAGCATGAGAACCCGAAGATCCATGTCCTGACTACCGCCCACCTCTTCGCCGAAGTCATCCGCCGCGTCAGGAAGAAGGAATCGATCTCCTCTTTGTTCAAGTTCTAAAAGAAATTCCTATCTTTGCACCCCCGATTAAGATGGTGAGGTGGTGAAGTGGTGAGATGGTGAAAACCCATCCGGCATCCAGCATCCGGCATCCGGCATCGGTCCAAGTTCTAACCACTTAATTTAATCAATTATGAAATCGGTATCATTGAGCGGCTCTCTCAGGGAGAGCGTAGGGAAAAAAGATGCCAAAAAGCACCGCCGCTCCGGCGAGATTCCCTGTGTTATTTATGGCGGAAAAGAGCAGGTACACTTCGTTATCGAGGAAAAACCCCTCCTGAAGATCTTCCACACCGCCGAGGTGTTCATCATCAAGCTGAACGTCGGTGGCAAGGAATACAACACGATCATCCAGGATGTCCAATACCACCCGGTAACCGACCGCCTCCTGCACGTCGACTTCCTTGAAGCGGCCGAGAACAAACCCGTTACAATCGGAGTCCCCATTACGGTCTTCGGCACTTCGCCAGGGGTTCTGAAAGGCGGCAAACTGATCAAAAAAGTCCGCAAGGTCACCGTCAAGGGTCTGGCAAAGGATCTGCCCGACCTCGTCAAAATCGATATCTCCCCGCTGGAGATCGGCGACAGCGTAAGGATCGCCGACCTGAAACCGGATGGCCAGTTCGTTTTCCTCGATCCCCCGAGCAACGTGGTCGTAGGCGTCCGCACGGCACGCGCAGTGGTTGAAGAAGTTGCCCCCGGTGCAGCCGCTGCTGAAGGCACAACTCCCGCCGAAGGTGAAGAAAAGAAGGAAGAGAAGAAGAAAGAAGAAGGAAAGTAACCGATTCTTTATTCCTTGGAAGGAAGGTGCAGAGGGATTAACTTTGCACCTTTCTTGTTTTTGGTCACCAGGTCACCAGGTCACCGGTAACTGTAAAAAAATGAAATACCTCATCATCGGCCTCGGCAATATCGGCGACGAGTATTCCGATACCCGCCACAATATCGGCTTTATCGTGGCCGATGCATTGGCGCTTTCACTGAAAACGACCTTCTCGTCCGGCCGGTATGCCTCCGTCGCAAAAGCCACGCTCCGGGGACGCTCCCTTGTGATCATCAAGCCCACCACCTATATGAACCTCAGCGGAAAAGCCGTCAGGTACTGGATGCAGAAAGAGGAGGTCCCCATTGAACAGATCCTGGTGATGGTAGATGACATCGCCCTGCCGCTCGGTGAGCTCCGGATGCGTAAAAAGGGCAGCGACGGCGGCCATAACGGGCTCATCAGCATCATCGAAACCCTCGAAAGCATCGATTTCCCGAGGATCCGCATCGGCATCGGGAACGACTTCGCCAAAGGCTACCAGGTCGATTATGTCCTGGGAAGATGGACTGAAGAAGAGGAAAAGATCCTCCTCCCCCGCATCGAAACAACCGTTGAGATGATTAAAAGCTTTGTGCTGGCGGGACCGGACCGGACGATGAATGTCTTTAATAAGAAGTGACAGAGTGACAGAGTGACAGAGTGACAGAGTGACAGAGTGATAATAAAAAAGGCTGACCGAAGTGGACAGCCTTTTTTGTTTAATGGCTCCGGGTTAATTATTGATCAGGAGTTTGAAGGTTTTGGGATTGGTGTTACCGGTTTCAAAGCGTACCATATAAAATCCCGGCTGGAGGCTATTGCCGCCGGAGGATTTACCGTTCCATTCAATATGTTCAGGCCCATCCGTCACAGGTGAATCGAAAATTGCAGCCACGCAATGACCGTTCATATCGTAGACCCGGATTCGGAGAGTCGTCTCCCTGGCGATCTTAACATCAATGTTCAACTTGCCATCGAACGGGTTGGGACCCATTTTGATCATGGAAAGATCGGATCCCTGCTCGCCGATCCCGATGAATACATTGGCCTCGACGGTGTTCGAGGGAACGGATTCCTGGCCGGCTTTGTCGACGGTCGTAACATAGAATTTATACAGCCCGTTGGAAGGAACGGTGATGAAGTACTGCACCCCGACCGTCGAATCGATGACCGAATAATTGCTCCCGCCATCGGTGGACCAGTAGATGTTGTAATGATCGAAGTCGTTAATGGGCGCCGGTTCCCACCAGAGGATGATATCTTCCGCGGGGCCGTTGGCCAGCTGCAGGTTGGCCGGAGGAGGAGGCACCTCGTCGGTGGCCCCGAAGGTGATCACGCCGTATCCTTCAGCCGTGAAAATATTCAGGTTCTCCGCAGGCCACCAGCCGTTGTAGTAAGCCGGATCGTCGAGTACGAAAATGAATATCCCGCTCTGGTCGTCATTGTTGTAGTTGATCTGCCAGGTTGAGTCCTTGCCGACTGGGATCACGAATTCGTACACCACATGTCCGGTGGCATTCGATACCTCAATTTCAGGATTCTGCAGCTCGACGGTCGTGCCGACACCGCCGTTACTGTATATCGGACGGTAGCGGATCAGGTTGCCGGAGCCATAATAAACAGCCCAGTAATTGCCTTCCGAATTGTCGCCGGGAGCAGGGAAGACCCCATCGTGGTTGTCATCAACATACAAGGCGACCTCGTCATGATCGTTCAGCTCCGTATCATTCTGGTTGTCCACAGCGACAAAGAGTTTACTTAGGTCGGAACTGACTTTGAAATAGCCGGTCACACTGCCGATCGGACGCGGGATATTATCGCGCCGTCCCAGAACATTGGAGAGCTCCGCTTCAAATGCATCCGACCACTCACCCGGACTGATGGTACCGTCGATAGTCGGGGTTGTTCCCACATAGGCGCTGATCTCGCTGGTCAGAAAACCTGTCGAGATCCATCCGATGGCTTCATTGGAATAGGGCGTTTCCAAATCGCCGGGAAGCTGTGCGGTTACCACATAGTAATACTGTGTGAAGGGCAATGCCGTGCTGTCCTGGTAAGTCAGCTCCGAAGCACCCACCGTTGCCAGCGGTGTCGTTGGATAGATGTCGAACGAATATTGTTTCCGGTAGATATTGTAACCGGTGATGCCGGCTGCCGGCGATGCCACCCATTCGAGGCCTACCGCAAGGCCGGCTCCCTGGGTTGCCGAGAGGAAGGGCACCGGCGGTCCTGCCGGCTCCAGGGTGATATCTTGCAGGGTCACCTGGCCCTGGATGATCTGGATCCCGGTGAGATCCTGGGGAATATATCCCACAGCGGAATAATTTACCGTGTAAGTCCCTTCCGGGATATTCGGGAGATTGTAATAGCCGGTGGCATCGGTGTATGCAAAATAAGTATCCTGTCCCGCCACCTGGATCTTCGATCCGGCAAGCTGGCCGGAACCCGACCGCAGGACCGTTCCGCTCAGGGTGCCGCCGCCAAGGTCGGAATTGACATTGTACAACCTGCCACCCATACCGAATTCGCGTGCATGAACTCCTTTTCCGCCGGCCACGCAGAGTTTGCCATCTGCGGACAGGTCGACCGTGAAGAACGAACCGGTCGAGTTCACGGTAAAATAGGGCACATTGCTCTGTTTACGGAAGAGGTAGAGGTCGGGACTGGCATTGCCCACCGGCCCCCATCCCGCTGCGGCGATGATCGAGCCGTCGGCGCTCAGGTCGACACACTGCACCATATCGCCCATGTTCGGATAGATCCAGAGAGGAGTCGGCGAATAGTTGTTAAAAACGTAAAGTTCTCCGTCATACCCGCCGGACGTAGTGAAGACCAGCGTGCCGACCGCGATCGTGCTGCCGTCGGCGGAGATCCCCATCCCGCAGATCAAGGAGTTGGCCCCGTTGACCGAAGTGCTCCAGCGTTCGGAATAAGTGGCGGTTGATTCGCTGTATTCGTAAAGAAAGACGTGGCCGCTGAAATCGCCGCTCACGATGAATTTCCCGTCGTCGGAGATCGCCGGCGGGTACTGGTCCGAGAAGGGCGCTTCAAAGATCGTCGAGCCATCTGTGGCATCCATGACAAACAGCTTGTTGATCCCGTTGCCGTATTCCCCGAGCAGGACCCGGGTGCCGGGCCGGTTGATGACCATCGTGGTAAAGTTGCCGGCAAAGGATTTTACCCACACCGGAGCAGTCTGCCCGACATTAAAACAATAAACGAAAGAAGAATCCTGTGTGGCCTGGTTCACGGCCGCGACGAAGATCTTTTCCCCGTCTTTCTGGATCTGAACAGCTCTCACCGCCAGGGGCGTAATGGTGGTGGTCCAGACCGGAGTCGATGAAGAAGGATCGTACACCTCCACCAGGTCGTTGTACCCGTTGACAATGGAGGCGCCATCGTCGGTCATATCGACGGATTCGTCCCATGCGGTGATGGGGCACATCACCTCCCAATCCGGGGTATTGGTCGTGGAATAGAGGGAGAGCCGCTGGTCGTTCAGGCCCCAGCCCGCCACCGTATTTTGAGTAATATCAGATACTTTGGCCACATTGGCGATGGCCGCTGCATCGGCAGCCATCCAGTTGATGCCAGGCGAGAGAAGTGTCTTGTCCAGGTCTTGTTGAACTGGTCTGGAGAAACCGGACATGGTTCGGAGTTCGAGAGAAGATCCTTTTACAGGATCCGTGACGATCCGTTGTGAACGGAAGCCGTTGTGCTGAGCTTGCAGAGCATGGATCGCAAAGACAACGAGAGCAGTAAGCAGTAAAGTTTTCTTCATGATGTATTGAGTTTAGAAAGATCAAAGTTATATCTTTTCTTTTTCAATACATAATACTAAATGCCTTAATGCCCAAGTGCCTTAATACCCATCCCCCTATATCCACCCCTTTACCCAATAATACCCGGTCGCCATCCATTCGCGCAGGATCAGCATTTCGTAATGCATCTGGGTCCAGAACTGGTACCGAACGGTTATGTTCTCCCCGACATCGGGAACCCAGCGGCGGCCTCCGAGTTGTTTCCCGTGGAAGGTGATGTCGGCTTCGATGGCCTCCTCGAATGCAGGCAGGCCGTCGACCTTGAGGAAACCGGCTTGTTTAAAAGTTAAAACAGCGCGTGAGAGGTGCTCGGGGGAGGTGATGATCAGGATACCGGATGCCGGATGCCGGATGCCGGATGCCGGTGACTGACCCCGATCGAAATTCAAACTTCCTTGTTCAATATTCGATATTTTATTGACAATATTGAGTGCCTGCGCCCGTGTGTTTGTCCCTGAATCCTCATACATGATCCGTTCCGGCGCGATACCGCGGATCACCAGCTCCTCTTTCATCCCGACGACCGAACTGGTGCTGTCGGCCGTATCGCCGGGAAGGGCGATAATGATCATCGCATCGGGGAAGAAGTTGGCGGCCTTCGCGGCGTACCAGCAGCGCATCAGTCCCGATTCGCTGGGCATCCCTCCGCCGCCTAAGACAACGATGTAATCGGGCGGACGATGTACTCCGGCATATTTCGTGCCCATTCCATACCATATCCAGAACGGAGCAGAGGTAAAAGCCAGGATGATTTGCAATAAAAATAAAGACCCGAAACTGATCATAAGGATTTTTACAATCTTCAAAATCCGATCACGGGTTCTTTTCACGATTTCACGATTTGATGAACCACCTCACCATCTCACCACCCTGCCTGCGGCAGGCAGGCTCATTATCTCATCAGCTTCTTCCTGACATCGCCAGTGATTTCCCCCACCGCGATCCGCTCCTGCAGCATCGTATCCCGGTCACGGATGGTCACGGTATGGTCCTGCAGGGTCTGGTGGTCGATGGTGATGGCAAACGGGGTGCCGAGCGCATCCATGCGGCGGTAACGGCGGCCGATGGTGTCTTTCTCTTCGTAAAAGCAGCGGTAATCATACTTGAGGGTGTCCATGATCTCACGGGCTTTTTCCGGCAACCCGTCTTTTTTCACCAACGGCAATACGGCCACTTTAATGGGGGCCAGTTTCGCCGGGATCCCGAGGACCACGCGTTCACTGCCGTCTTCCAGCTTCTCCTCCCGGTAAGCATGGCTCAATACGGCCAGGAAGGTACGGTCGAGGCCAATGGAGGTTTCAACGACATACGGCACATAACCCTCGTTGGTCTCCTGGTCGAAGTACTGGATCTTCTTCCCCGAATACTTCTGGTGCGCACCCAGGTCGAAATCAGTGCGCGAGTGGATCCCTTCGATCTCCTTGAAGCCGATCGGGAATTCAAATTCGATATCCGCCGCGGCATTGGCGTAATGGGCCAGCTTATCGTGATTGTGCCAGCGGTATTTCGAGGCAGGGATTCCCAGCGACAGGTGCCATTTCATCCGCTCTTCCTTCCAGTACTCATACCACTTCAACTCCTCGCCGGGCTTGACAAAGAACTGCATCTCCATCTGCTCGAACTCCCGCATCCGGAACAGGAATTGCCGCGCCACGATCTCGTTCCGGAACGCTTTGCCGGTCTGAGCGATCCCGAACGGGATCTTCATGCGGGCCGTCTTCTGTACGTTCAGGAAATTGACAAAGATCCCCTGCGCCGTTTCCGGCCGGAGGAAGATGTCATTGGCTTCCTCGTTCACCGAGCCCATCTGGGTGGAGAACATCAGGTTGAACTGTCGTACCTCCGTCCAGTTCTTAGTTCCGGATACCGGGCAGGCTATACCGAGATCCTCGATCAGCTGTTTTACGTCGGCCAGGTCATTCCGGTCCAGGGCAGGATAAAATCGATGCTTGATCTCATCGATCTTCTTCTGATTCTCGAGCACACGGGGATTGGTCTCCCGGAACATCTTTTCATCGAACGATTCCCCGAACCGGTGCCGCGCTTTCTCCACCTCTTTGTCAATCTTCTCCTCGATCTTCTGGATATGGTCTTCGATCAGCACATCGGCACGGTATCTCTTTTTCGAATCTTTATTGTCGATCATCGGGTCGTTGAAAGCATCCACGTGGCCGGAAGCTTTCCAGACCGTGGGATGCATAAAAATGGCGGCATCTATCCCAACGATGTTCTCGTGGTACTGCACCATCCATTTCCACCAGTACTCCCGGATATTGTTCTTCAGCTCGACCCCGAAAGGACCGTAATCGTAAACGGCACTCAGCCCGTCGTAAATTTCGCTCGAGGGAAAAACATATCCGTACTCCTTCGCATGGGAGATGATCTTTTTAAAGAGTTCTTCATTACTTGCCATGGGGCAAAGGTAGTAATTTCCGCTATTTTGCCTGCAGGACACGCTACTGATGGGTGTTCATTGTTCGTTATTCGTTGTTCGATGTTCGATGGTATTTGCTGACAGTAGAAATGAAGCACCTGAGACCTTTTCCCAAATGATCTAGTTTATCAGCAAGAATCTCAAATTTGGCCTTATCTTTTAAAGAGCCTGTTTTGTACAAGGTCTCCAGATGGTCAATGGTTTCTATGGTAGAAGCAAGTGCAATTGTTAAAAAATGTAGAAACTCCTTTTTGGACCGGTTTCTGCCATACCCCTCAACAATATTTGCCTTCACCGATTTTATGGACCTTCTGATCTGACTACCAGTTTCATACAGTTCAAATGCAGGTAAATCGTTGATTGTCATTTTATGAATTTCGACTACGACTTCATCAGCAAGTTTCCAGACTGCAAGATTCTTATAGCTCATATACCCCCTTAATCCGGTTCAGGGTCAAAAGGTAATGCAAAGACAATTGTTTTTTGTCCATCGTACCGCAAACATCGAACATCGAACAACGAATATCGAACAACGAATAACGAACATCGAATAACGAATAACGAACATCGAAATCCGAAAACCACACATCGGAAGCCGGAAAATGATTAGGAAAATGTTATATTATTTATTATGTTTGTGGGGAAGTAGATGGTGATGCCATGAGTGGCCGGTCTCGTAAAATCACCGTTAAGCCGGTACTGGCAGGTGTTGGCCTGCTTCTGCTGGCACAAGTTGTATACCCCCAGGAGATGATCGGGGTGGTGACCGGCTATCACAACGGGGTTTGGTCGGGCATGATCAATCCGGCCAACCCGGGAACTACCCGGAATTATATTCATGTGAACATCCTGGCCGGGGATTTCTTCATGCAGTCGGACTATTTTTTCGTGAACAAGGAGGATTACCGGTTTTCGAAGCTATTCTCACTGAATACGGAAGACCCCGCCTACATGCACATCTATCCCTATCCCGAATTTACATTCATCGATACCGTACATTATTTCGATTACAGGAAAGACGATGCATTCCGGACGATGTACGGGAATATGCGGATCATGGGGCCCTCCGTGATGGTGCATTTCGGGAAGCATGCCGTCTCACTGGTCACGGGTTTCCGGAATAACTTTTCGTTCCAGGATGTGCCTTACGACGTGGCCAATTTCATCTTCCGCGGACAGGATTTTGAACCCCAGCACAACATCACATACAGCGGGGAGGATTTCGGCATGGGATTATTGTCATGGATCGAGCTGGGACTGGGGTATTCTTACACCGTATGGAAAGGCATGAACTCGGAGATCAATGCCGGGATCACGGTCAAGGGCCTGCTGGGAACCGGGGGAATGCATACGTCCGTTCAGAATGTCACCTATATGGTTCCGAATACCGATTCCATCTGGTTTTACGACATGAATGCCACCGTAGGTCTCGATCTTCCGATGGATTACTCCGATAACGACTTCCCGGTATTCAACCCGGTGATCAGGGGATGGGGGCTCGGATTCGATGTCGGCGTCACCTGGTCATGGATCCCCGGGGAACTGCCCGGGGGCGGCTTCATGGCCGGCCCTGAGGAAGAACCTGTGGAGGATCACCGGCTGAAGGTCGGCCTGTCGCTGCTCGATGCCGGGAAGATCACGTTCAACAAGGCCGTGCAGGTGCATGAATTCAACAATGTCGATACCGCCCTCTGGTCAGGCCTGAGAACTTTTCATACCGAAAGCGTCCAACACCTGCTCAGGTCGGCAAGCTATAACTTGCTGGGCGACTCGACGGCTTCCCTCACCGATAAAACCAGTTTCTATGTATATCTTCCCACCGCGCTGAGCCTGCAGGGCGATTACAGGATCTGGGATCATTTTTACGCTTCACTCACTTATGTGCAGGGAATCCACCTGGGAACACCCTACGTCAGGCGGCCCGCACTCCTGGCATTGACCCCGAGGTACGAAACCAGGAACTTTGCCGTGAACCTCCCGTTGTCCTTTTACGACTTCAAGTACCCCCAGATCGGACTTTCTCTCCGGTTCTACAATTTGATCATCGGAACTGAAAAGCTGGGAACATTCCTTAACCTGACCGATATGACCGGTCTGGACCTCTACTTTGCGATCGGGTTCAACCTGGAGCCAAAGGACCGCGACCGGATGTACAAGGGACAGACTAAAGGAAGGGTCGGGTCGTGCGACAGCTACCAGGATTACCGGAGGTACCAGGTGAAGCATAAGAAGTACAAAGGGGACGGACTGTAAAAAGTCAGCCTGCCTGCCGCAGGCAGAAAGGTCAGGAGGTCAGGAGGTCAGAGAGGTCAGGGAGGTCAGGGAGGGTGAGGGCTTTGGAGGTGGTGAATTCAACTACTGCATTCCCGAATGTTATTGAAATGGTCTTCCCTGCCTGTCTTACCGTAGGATCCAGATTCCTTTTTCGCAGGATATGTAACAGCACCAGGGCTTTTTCCATCCCGTCGCCGCGTTTGTAATTAACCACTTCATCTGGCAGGGCCAGGCGGTTACCTTTGTATATGGATTCATCGGGCCAACTCTTCATCTCCTCTGCTGCCTTTGCTCCCTCCGCGCTATTAAAATAATGAACCGAAACGGGATTTCTTTCGAAGGCTGCTTTCAGAAAAGGTTGCCAATCACATGAATCCATCTGCCTTGCGGCATAGAATGCAAGATCGGAAACAGGTACCCGATGCCGGATGCCGGATAAGTACGAGATGATCTCCTCCCGGGTTTGATGTGGTGAGATGGTGAGGTGGTGAGCCTGCCTGCCGCAGGCAGGGTGGTGAGGTGGTGAGGTGGTGAGGTGGTGAGGTGGTGGGGTGGTGGGCTGATGCACGGGGAGTCTTGGAAAGGTCACGACAAACTTCCTGAAATCTTCCTCAAAAGCCGGCCGTTCGAAGAGGATCGGGAACTTGTATTTCATGGCGGACAGGAATTCATCCAAAGATTTCCGCTCAAACAAGGGATCTTCGCATTTGATGATTGGTCTTGCATCCAATGGCTGGATATGCAGATCTTCCTCTTCCATCTCGGCCACGAGCTTTTCCCGGTTCTTTTCGCTGAGCCGGTTCTTGCTTCCGTGTTCGTAGCTGAACGCGCGTTCCATCCGGATGTACTTGGTCGCCCCGCAACACTGGCAGGCCAGTTGGAACCGTTTCTGGTGATGGCTGTAATCGCGCAGGAAGTTGATGAAGATCTCGAAATCGATATCGGTACGAAGGAATGCTGTAAGCGTTTGCCTGAACTGTTCGTAGGCGGCGGGATCGATGGTCGGATCGGGATAGATGCTGTGAATGTATCCTGTATGGTGAGCCACGATCGTGATCTGTTCGTTCTCCAGGGCGCGACGTGCCAGGGAGGAGAGCTCCGTCCCGTTGAACCACATCGCCTTGGTCACGATCCTGCGGTTGTTGGTGAGCACCCCTTCGTCGACCAGGATAAAATTCTGGGAGTGCAGCGGGGTCCCCATCAGGAAGATCTGTTCCAGCGGGATCTCCGCTACAATAAACAAGCCTGCGGCATATAAGCAGGCCAGCGACACGCACTCTCCCGCCCCCGTGGCATAACCGGGCTTGAACCGGAACGCGTTCATCGCCTCGACGGTCTCCGTTTTCCAGTAAGGGATGACCTCGGTGTTGTACTTGTCCAGTCCGAAGTGGCGCCGGATATCGATATCGAAATAATACTTGTCCCCCTCATAACCGAAGAGCGCGTTGGATCTGGCAAGAACTTCGGGAGCGATGAATTCCCTGAAACGGGCAATTTCGGTATCCTTGTCGGTCAGCCCCCACGTTTCCAGGTCGAGGTTGAAGGTATAATGATCCATGATGAACTGCTTCAACCGGTGGAGCTTCTTCAGCGGCCCCATTTTTTTTATCCCCGCAAACCATGGGTCGTCCCTCCATTTCCAGATCTCTGGCGACATGATATTGGCCAGGACCAGGGCATAAAGGAGCTCCGGGAAGATGAAGATCTCCATGTCGGAGAGGGTGAAGGCGGAGGAGTATTTTTCGAGATCTTGTTTGTTCA